>DNPN01000041.1:0-2347 GCA_003501385.1 Rhizobium sp.
ACGTTTTGTGAACGATGCTATAAAGGGGATTGTCGTGCGGAAAGCTGTTTTTTGGAATTGTTCAAAACTGCAAAAGCCATTATATAGGGTCGAGAACGATACCTTGAGGAGTTCCGCATGCGCTTGACCAAGCAGACCAATTACGCAGTACGCATGCTGATGTATTGCGCTGCCAACAAGGACCATTTGAGCCGCATTCCTGAAATTGCCAAGGCCTATGGCGTGTCTGAATTGTTCCTGTTCAAGATCCTGCAGCCGCTGACCAAAGCGGGTCTGATTGAAACCGTTCGTGGTCGCAACGGTGGTGTGCGTCTCGGTCGCGCGCCGGAAACCATCAGCCTGTTTGATGTGGTCAAGGTGACAGAAGACAGCTTTGCCATGGCCGAATGCTTTGAAGATGATGGTGATGTTGATTGTCCGCTGATTGACAGCTGCGGCCTGAATTCTGCACTGCGCAAAGCGCTGAACGCTTTCTTCGGCGTGTTGATGGAATATTCCATTGACGATCTGGTCAAGGCGCGTCCGCAGATCAACTTTCTGCTCGGCATGGAGGATATCCCACGGATTGCATCCGTGCCAGCCGCTTGAGATAACGTATATCAAAGATATACAGCGCCCGACCAATGGTTCGGGCGCTTTTTGTTTTATCGGATCGGCTCAGGACTGAGCATTTACGCCGGATCAATCGCGCAAGCGTGATCCTGCACATCTTCCCCGCCGGCAAAGCCGCCGGTCATGCCCGGAGCCTCGTCGCTCAACACAATAAAGCCGGGGCCTGTTGCGAAATTCGCACCCACCACCACCAGATTATATTTGCCCATTTCGGTTGTCGGGTCCTTCAGGCTTTTGGCCAGTGCCAGAAAGGGATTGTAGCTGCCAAGCGCCGCACCTTCTACTTTTTCCGCCTTGAAATGATGACCGGCGATCTCGACAGGCAAGGGTGCCCAGGTGCTGCCGACCTGATCGGCCACTTTGGCCAGCGCATCATGGCTTTGCACGCTCAGACAATCGATATGGATATGCAACTGGTTTTGCGAACGCGCATTCTGGGCATTGACCGCAAGGCTGATGGCATCACGCGGCAGAGGATGCGGCAATTTTGCATCCACCTGATTGTGCTCGTTCCATGCATCGGCAAAGAAATTCGGCGTCTTGTCATCCAGCAGGGCAGGGCTCTCGATGCCAGTGATCTTGTCGGTGGGAATCAGCAGATGCTGCGCCACACCGCGTTGGTCTTTCAAAAGCGCATAGTGCTCACCGGCATTGACGCTGACGCAAGGGGCGGTGGCAATGACGCATTTGCCGTGAACAATGTTCCACAGCGCATCAGGATCAGCATGCGCAAGAGATGTGGTGGCAAACAGGGCAACAAGGCCCAATGTGATGCGCAAAACCGGAGGGGTGGACATGAAAGCCTCTCAAAACTGGAATTATTGACAGGCAGATCCTAGGCATATGTCTATTTCGTGCCCATGACGTTCCCTCATCCTGGCATCACAATGTCGCGATCTGACGAGAGTTTACTCTGTGAAACGCGAGAAATGTAACCTATAAGAGTATTATATTCTAATAAAATATATAGCTTCAGGCAAGTTTCTCTTCGTATGTATGCCGCCAGATCGCAATCAATACTCTAGATGCCACAGTCCACTATCATTATTCTGATCCAACCGGCTTTGATTTTGGCCCCGTTGAGGTCTCTCTCAGCTATCAGTTCGCGCTCTATGCCCAGAATTCGCCCAAGGCCAATTCGGCATGGCTCACTCTCAACTTGCCGCTTTACGTGCCAAAGCCACCACATGAGAGTTTGTCAGGGAAAACCGGGTTCCACTTTTCCCGGACAAACTCTAAGGCTTGGGTTATGCTGCGGTGTAAACCTCTGCTCTGTTGGTCTTGCTGTGACCAGAGCGCGCTGTGCCTGGATTGTCGGTTTTGAACTGGCTGAGAAGGTCAGCCAGCTTGGCCGCCTCCTGCGCCAGACCGGCGCTGGCAGCATTCATTTCCTCCACCATGGCAGCCCCTTGTTGTGTTGCCTGGTCCATGTGGTTGACGGCGGTGCTGACCTCGCTCAGACCGGAGGATTGATCCTGGGCGGCGGCCGAAATGGCATCCATGTGCTCGTTGATGAATTGCACCACCCCTGCAATCGCGTTGAGCCCCTGTCCCGTCTGATCCACAAGCTTCACACCATCGTTGACGGCGGTTGTGGAATTGCTGATCAGCGCCTTGATCTCTTTGGCGGCATTGGCGGAGCGCTGTGCAAGTTCGCGCACTTCCTGCGCCACCACCGCAAAACCGCGCCCGGCTTCCCCGGCGCGGGCGGATTCGATGGTGGCGTTGAGCGCCA
>DNPN01000041.1:2605-6509 GCA_003501385.1 Rhizobium sp.
ATTCAGGGCCAGAAGATTGGTCTGAAAGGCAATTTCATCAATCACGCCAATGATTTGGCTAATCTGGATTGACGCTTGCTCTATGCGCTCCATTGCCGAAACCGCATTGCCAACCACCGTGCTGGATTGCCCGGCGTTGCTGCGTGCTTCCTTGACCAGATCCCGCGCTTCATTGGTGCGTTTGGATGTCGATTTGACGTTTGTGGTAATTTCTTCGAGAGCGGCAGCCGTTTCCTCAAGCGAAGCGGCCTGCTGTTCTGTTCTGCGTGCCAGATTGTCAGCAGCTTGGGAAATTTCGCCGCTTCCCGCCTGCACGGCGCTGGCAGAATTACCAACGGAAATCAGTACGTCACGCAACTGTTTGACCGAAATGTTGAAGTCTTGTCGCAAGGCTTCGAACTGTGGTGCAAATTGCTCGTGGATCTCACAATTCATGTCGCCATCTGCCAATTGGCGCAAGCCCGAAGCCAAGGCACCCGTCGCCTTGTTCAGGCGCTCTTCTGCGTCAGCCTCAGCGCGGCGTTGGACCTCGGCGCGCTCAGCCTCACTCCGCTGCCGATTGTGTTCGGCTTCCGCTTCCAGTTGTTTGTTGCGAATGGCACTTTGTCTGAACACTTCCACACTGCGGGCAATGCCGCCAAACTCGTCTTTGCGCGTTGCAAAAGGTATGGGGGCCTGCGTTTCACCATCTGCCAGCTTACCCATCCGTGTTTCGATCACCCGGATGATGGCCGATACAGTTCTCATGACCAAGAGACACAGAATGACAACAAGAATCGTAACAACCAAGGCGACGATGCTGCCGCGGATAAAGTCCGCATAAAGTTCGCTTTTGCGCTTTTCAGCCGCAGCATTCAGGGCGGTGCCGGCTTTTACGATCAGCTCGGCGCGCAGTATGGCACCAGCCTTGCCTGCAGCGTCGATCTGGGACGGTGTGACGCTTGTCGGGGTGTTTGTCGTCATGTCGTTGACAAGGGCGTTTAGCAACTTGCCTTGTTCACTTTTCTCGAAAGATTCAAGTGGGGTGACGATATCGGCAGGTAGAAACGCGCGCAGCGGGATGCCAAAAATGCGCTTCAGCTCGCGTGCATGGGCGGTGTAGCCCAGATCTTGCATGTCAAGTGGTTGATTGCTTGCATATTGCTTGCCTATCGCAAATTCGATCAGGTATCCGTCATTCACCTGCATCAGGGCGTGATAGCCAGCAATGAAGCGCGAAAGATCGATGTCGCTGATTGTCGCACTGGAGCGGTCCATCAATGCCAAGCCGTTTGCGGCAATAGGCTGTAGCACCATGACACCTTCTGTGGGCGTTGCGGTCTTGGTATCGATCCTGCTTCGGAACGTGTTCAGGCGATTTTGGCCCTCCAGAATGAAGTTGGCTGCGGCATCAATGCCCGCATCTGCGTTTCCATAGGCTTTCCAGTCCTGATAGGCCTTTTTCAAAGCAAGGAAGGCAGAATCGGTTGCCGTGCGCCTGTCCTGCAATTCCTGCGGTGCAGCTAAGCCCTCGGCAGGCATGTTCTGGGCAATCGCGGCTCCAACATTGGCAAGTCTTTGCACCACCAACTGACTTTCCAGGTTGGTGTATCTGTTAAAGCTCTCCCGGACCGACGATATACTCAACCAAAGGAAGGCGCTTAACGGCACAAAGGCGATGAGATACAAAAGGCTGCGAAGGCTGAAATTTCTCACGACTCTCTCCTGCGTGAAAACGGGTGTGGATGTTCGCTGTGAATGGCTCCAAGCCATCAGGCCACCAATGTCCTTGTGCACTGGCGCCTCCGTTTTGAGCAATGCACTCTTGCTGGAAATGCTCGAGAGTGTGTCAGGTTCAGATTGAACCAGGCAGACTCTCGATTCTTTTGTTTTCGGTTGTCTTTTCGGGAAAACCGGATTCCACTTTTCCCTGACAAACTCTAGATGCAGCCGTCAGAGACGGTCGGGCCTGCGCCCGACCTTTTGGATAGGTTGGAATAGGCGAGTGCGATGCCGGGAACACGCTCATATGGAGGTCTCAAAATCGTTTGAAAAGCCCGTGATACCGGGTAATGTCTTGTTCTCATAATGTACCGCAGCTCAAAATTCGTATGCGCATTGGCGTTCAAAACGGGCGAAGCCTCGTGCTATCGCCAAACATATGCGCGATTATATTTGTATTGTTGGCTACTGTAGATTGCTTTGTGTTAAAGAAATATAAAATGCATCCCTTGGATGCGCTGAAATGAAGAAGCATAAGAAAAGTCGCAAATGCAGACTTGGGATCGGCTCAGGCCCTGAAACGCTCCGGGCGATAGGCCGAAATATCCATGAAAGGCTGCTCTCCACTCATTGCTTCCGCAAGCACGCGCCCGGTGACGGGGCCAAGGGTCAAACCGTGGTGCGCATGGCCAAAGGCTAACCAAAGGCCTTTATGACGGGGTGCCTGCCCGATCACCGGCATCATATCCGGTGTGCAGGGCCGCGCACCCATCCATGGCTCTGCATCCAGCCGCTGGCCCAGCGGAAAAATGGTCCGGGCCACGGCTTCGGCGCGCTCCAGTTGCACCGGCGTTTTGGGTGTGTCGCGCAGGCCAAACTCTGCGCCTGTGGTCAGGCGAATGCCTTGGGTCATCGGGGCCAGAAAATAGCCGCGTTCTTTATCCATGGTCCAGTTGTTCAACACCGCATTGCCCTGTGCGGCATAGTGCATGTGATAGCCGCGTTTGACACCCAGCAAAAAGTGATAGCCAAGTTGAGCCGTAATCTCGTCCGACCAGGGGCCGAGTGCCACCACGGCCTGTTTGGCATCAATCAAGCCTTCATCTGTCTTCACCTGCCAGCCGTTGTTTGCCTGTTTCAGGCTTTTGGCATCACCATGAATGAATCGCCCGCCAAGGCGCTCGAAATAGGCAAGGTACGCCTTGGTTAACGCCAGCGGATCCAGCACCGACCACGGATCAGACCATTTCAGCGCGCCGGAAAAATCGCCTTGCAGATGCGGCTCGGCCTTCGACAGTTCGGCAGCGGTCAGTTTTTGATAGCTGATGCCATATTCCCGCGCCAAACGGTCAGCCTCGGCATATTCTTTGTCGCGGGTCGCATCCGTGCGGAATGCTTCCAGCCAGCCGCGTTTGGCGATCAAGCTTTGCGCACCCGCTGCCTCAATCAACGTATTGTGTTCGGCGATGGAGTTTTCAATGAGCGGCGCATAGGCCCGCGCAATGACCTCATGGCGGCTTCTGTTGGAATGCCACCAATAGGCGGAGAGAAACGGCAACAGCCTGGGCAGAGCGCTCAGGTGGTAGTGTGCATCAATGCGATTGTTGACACCGTAACGCAAAAGAAGCCCCAAATCCTGCGGAAACCCATAGGGCACAACGCCTTCACGCTGGATCAGTCCGGCATTGCCATACGAGGTTTCTTCGCCTGCGCCACGTCGGTCCGCCAGCACCACGGACTTGCCGCGACGGGCAAGATGAACGGCTGTGGAAACGCCAATAATACCGGCCCCGAGAACAATTGCATCGACAGACATGGGAAGACTCAATTCAAATGATACGCTGGTGTTAGCATGCAAAAGCCAGTGCGGTGGTGCAACGGGAAAAGATGCAATTGCGCAATTATCTGAATAGAATGGTGTTCGATTGAAGAACAAACATCAGGTAAACGCCGATGAGCACGATCAGCAGTTGATTGAGGCGTAGGCTTGTGCGGCGATCAAGCCTTTCAACTTAAAAAAGGATAGATTTCATGCACATTCAGAAAAATGGCAGCAAACCTTCAAGCAAAGGTCCCGCAGATTGGTTTACGGGCGCGGTGCGGATTGATTCGCTGTTTTCTCCCAATGACGCACGGCGTGCGGCCGCAGCCAGCGTCACGTTCGAACCGGGTGCCCGCACCGCCTGGCACACGCATCCGCTCG
>DNPN01000041.1:6747-7121 GCA_003501385.1 Rhizobium sp.
CCCGCACCGCCTGGCACACGCATCCTCTCGGGCAGACCATCATTGTCACCTCGGGTCTCGGTCTTGCTCAAAAAGAAGGCGGCCCGATTGAAGAAATCCGGCCTGGTGACGTGGTGTGGTTTGAACCCGGTGAAAAACATTGGCACGGCGCATCGCCAACCACGGCCATGACCCATATTGCTATTCAGGAACAGCTTAACGGCTCGGTTGTGGAGTGGATGGAGCAGGTGAGCGACGATGATTATGGCGGGTGATCCTGTGATCATCCTGTATTTTGGGCGTTATACAAAAGGGTGCTGCATTCTTCTCCGATGCTGGAGAAGAATGCGTCGGATTGACAGAACTGTGTTTTAGAGTTTGTCAGGTTCAGATTG
>DNPN01000098.1:0-198 GCA_003501385.1 Rhizobium sp.
TGGTGGGGGCGACCACGGAAAACCCATCGTTTGAGTTAAACGCCGCTCTTTTGTCGCGGGCGCGGGTTCTGACCTTCAAACCGCACGATGAGACGAGCATCAAGACGTTGCTGCACCGCGCCGAAGAGGTGGAAGCCAAACCGCTGCCACTGGATGAGGCGGCACGCGAAAGCCTGATCCGCATGGCCGATGGCGATG
>DNPN01000098.1:444-2732 GCA_003501385.1 Rhizobium sp.
CTGATCCGCATGGCCGATGGCGATGGCCGTGCAGCGCTGACCCTTGCGGAAGAAGTGTGGCGTGCCGCACGCCAAGGCGAAGTGTTTGACACCGAAGCGCTTGGTCGCATCGTGCAACGGCGGGCACCTGTGTACGACAAAGGGCAGGATGGGCATTACAATCTGATCTCGGCCCTGCATAAATCCGTGCGTGGCTCAGACCCGGATGCCGCCCTCTATTACCTCTGCCGCATGTTTGATGCGGGCGAAGACCCGCTTTATCTGGGCCGCAGGCTGGTGCGCATGGCTGTGGAGGATATTGGTCTGGCCGATCCACAAGCACTGGTGATCTGCAACGCGGCCAAGGATGCCTATGATTATCTTGGCTCACCAGAGGGTGAGTTGGCTCTGGCGCAGGCTTGCGTTTATCTGGCCACGGCACCCAAATCCAATGGGGTCTATCTGGCCTATAAGGCCGCGATGCGAGCCGCCAAGGAGCATGGCTCGCTTCTGCCACCAAAGCATATTCTCAACGCCCCCACCAAGCTGATGAAGGGCGAGGGATATGGCGACGGCTATCGTTACGACCACGATGAGCCGGATGCTTTTTCCGGTCAGGATTATTTCCCGGAAAAAATGGGTCGAAAGACATTTTATGATCCACCGGAACGGGGCTTTGAGCGCGATATTCGCAAGCGGCTGGAATGGTGGTCGAAGCTGCGGCGAGAGAGGAGCGAGCGATGACATTGGGTGTGGTGGAAACGGTTAGTCTGTCTGCGGGGCATGATTTCAGCAAGGAGGTCTGCTCCGAGATTGTGCTTTTGGCGGGGCTTGGTGTTGAGGGTGATGCCCATCTCGGTGTTACGGTGCAGCATCGCTCGCGCGTGGCCAAAGACCCGACCCAGCCAAACTTGCGGCAGGTGCATTTGATCCATGCCGAATTGCTGGATGAATTGCGGCACAAGGGCTTTGTGGTTGCGCCTGCGGATATGGGCGAAAATCTCACCACGCGCGGGGTTGATTTGCTGGCATTGCCTCGCGGCGCACGGCTGCATCTGGGAGACAGCGCCGTTATCGAGGTCACAGGTCTGCGCAATCCGTGCAAGCAGATCAATGATTTTCAGCCGGGTCTGATGCAAGCGGTGCTGGATTATGATGCCGATGGCCAATTGATCCGCAAGGCGGGTGTTATGGCCATCGTGATCGAAGGGGGCGTGGTGACGCCCGGAACTAACATCCGCATTGTCTTGCCAGAAGGGCCGTTTGAGCCACTGGCTGCCGTCTAATTAGCCCGCCTTGCGCGCTTTGACGGGCGGATTGAGCATTTTCACGGCGGAATCGGCAAGACCGTGATGGCCTTCCATATCCACAATCAAGTGCCAATGGGCTGATTCCGGCACCACGATTTTCACCGGCGCTTTTTTGGCAACGCCTCCGGCAAATTTATAGTCCAGACCTTCTTTGAATCGCTGGAAATTGGGAGCCGTCATCAATCGCACATTGTTGATGGCGGAAAGAGAGACTTCAAGAATTATCCCGCCGCGCAACTCTTTCAAGTCATAATGTGTGAATCGGAAGCTAGGTTTGG
Organism: Rhizobium sp.; assembly: GCA_003501385.1. Classification (GTDB taxonomy): domain Bacteria; phylum Pseudomonadota; class Alphaproteobacteria; order Rhizobiales; family Rhizobiaceae; genus Allorhizobium. The sequence goes on from DNPN01000098.1 coordinate 2,012, forward strand.
ACATTTGCCCTCCTCCGTTGTCGTCGATGATATCAATGTTATCCAAGATTCATTGAGAATGACTCTTGGTATTCCTTTTGCAAATATCTCAAGCACTTGGATAGAATTTGAGATATTTGCAATGTCTTCAAGGCAAGGCTGCGTCAGCATCTTCGAGCCTTGGTATTATTGTGCTGAGACATTTGTCTCTGTTTGTGTTCCCCGAAAAGCGCACATCTACTTTTCTTCGGCAAAATCTATGTACGTCCCATTAGTGAAAAGTAACTTAAGCCAAAATATATTTCTAGATTTGGTGCGAATTTTGGTTAAGATATTATTATAGGCAAAAACATGTCTATTTTATTTCTATTAATAATATTTCTATTCTCCTTTTGGTTTTAAATAACGCAAGCGCAATGCATTGGAGAGGACAAAGACACTCGACAAGCCCATAGCTGCTGCGGCGAACATGGGCGATAGCAACATGCCATTGATGGGGTAGAGTGCACCCGCGGCAACCGGGATCAGCACGATGTTGTAGCCAAAGGCCCAGAACAGGTTTTCTCCGATATTGCGGATCACAGCCTTGCTGATGGTGATGGCACGCGCCACGCCACCAAGATCGCCGGACATCAACACCACGTCGGCGCTTTCAATCGCAATGTCTGAGCCGGTGCCCACGGCAAGGCCAATATCAGCAGCGGACAGGGCGGGGGCATCATTGATGCCGTCGCCGACCATG
>DNPN01000098.1:2971-3790 GCA_003501385.1 Rhizobium sp.
GCATCATTGATGCCGTCGCCGACAAAGGCCAGCTTACCATAACGTGTGCGCAACGACTGAATGGCCGCCACTTTGCCGTCGGGCAGCACTTCGGCCACCACGGTATCAATGCCTAGCTGACTGGCAATCGCCTCTGCTGTTTTTTGATTGTCGCCGGTGATCATTGCCACTTTCAGGCCCAGACCATGCAGGGCCTGAATGGCTTTGAGAGACGTGGGCTTGATGGGATCTGCCACCGCGATCAATGCCGCAGGCTTGCCATCCACCGCCAGATAGAGTGGTGTTTTTGCCTCGAGCCCCAAGCGCTTGGCATCTGTATCAAAATGGCCGATGTCCATCCCGTCGCGGATCAAGGCCCGATCGGCCCCAATCACGACGTTTCGCCCGGCCACTGTCCCGCTGATACCGAAACCCGGCTGGGCACCAAAGCCCGTGACATCCATTTGCGCCACACCCTCGGCCTTGGCGGCGGCAATGATGGCAGCAGCAATCGGATGCTCGGAACGAGCCTCTAGGCTCGCGGCCAGCGCCAGAACGTCAGTGCGCAAAAAGCCTTCGGCCATAATGAGATCGGTGAGCTCCGGCTTGCCTTTGGTGAGTGTTCCGGTTTTGTCAAAGGCGACAATCTGGATGTCTTTCAACACCTGCAAGGCTTCACCCTTGCGAAACAGAACGCCGAGCTCGGCGGCGCGGCCTGTGCCCACCATGATCGAGGTGGGTGTGGCAAGCCCCATGGCGCAGGGGCATGCGATAATCAGCACAGCCACGGCATTGGTCAGCGCATAGCTCAAGGCCGGGGAGGGACCAATGATGAGCCAG
>DNPN01000131.1:0-17038 GCA_003501385.1 Rhizobium sp.
CCTATTCACTGCGACAGGCTTTAGCGCGAAACAAGCGCACAATCCGGCTTCAATCGATCCCCTTTTTCATCCAACTGATCCAAGCGCAGCAAGGCCGAGAGATAACCCTCTGGCATTGTTTTACTTTCTTTTGCCACAGCACAAATTTGACGCTTGCCAAAAAAACAGGCTTGTAATTCATCAAATGAATAATTAATCTCGCTTCATCACGCCAATGGAGCCCTGCATGAAGACCTTCAGAATCGGCCAGATCGTCCCCAGCTCAAATGTCACGATGGAAACCGAGATCCCGGCGCTTTTGCGTGCCCGCGAACTGGTTGCACCAGAACGCTTCACCTTTCACTCCTCACGCATGCGGATGAAGCATGTGACGAAAGAGGAGTTGGCTGCGATGGATAAAGATAGCGACCGTTGCGCGCTTGAGCTTTCCGATGCCCGTGTCGATGTTATGGGCTATGCCTGTCTGGTGGCCATTATGGCCATGGGCTTTGGCTATCACACTCAAAGCCAGACCCGCCTGCATGGCGTAACCGTTGCAAATGGCAACCGTGCCCCCGTGGTGACCTCTGCCGGGGCGCTTGTCGAGGGCCTCAAGGCGCTTGGTGCCAAGCGCATCGCTCTGGTGGCGCCCTATATGAAGCCACTGACGGAACTGGTGGTGTCCTATATTCGCAACGAGGGCATCGACGTTTCTGATTGGCGTGCACTCGAAATCCCGGACAATCTTGCGGTTGCCGCCCATGATCCCATGAACCTCCCCGCTATCGTGCGGGGCATGAAAACCGATGATGTGGATGTTGTGGTGCTGTCAGCCTGCGTGCAGATGCCATCCCTCTCGGCGGTTTCCATGGTCGAAGCGCTCACTGGCAAACCAACCCTGACGGCTGCGGTTGCCACCACATGGCAGATGCTGCGTGCGCTTGATCTGAACACCCGCGTGCCCGGCGGCGGCACGCTGTTGTCCGGTGCCTATTGAGGAGATTCCCATGACAAATGGTTATAACATTCACGCAAACGGCATTCGCCACCATCTTCTGCATTTTCCGGGGAATGGCCCGGCGATGTTTCTGGTGCCGGGCATTACCTCGCCTGCCATCACCTGGGGCTTTGTCGCCGAGCGTTTGAGCGCTGCTTTTGATGTGCATGTGCTGGATGTGCGTGGCCGGGGCCTCAGTCAGGCTGGTGATCTGGATTATTCGCTGGATGCTATGGCCGCCGATGTTGTGGCCCTTCAGGCCGCAACTGGCATTGAAAAGCCGATCATCCTTGGCCATTCCATGGGCGCACGGGTCGCTATTCGCGCAGCGCGGCAAGCGCCCGATGCCTTTTCGGGCCTCGTTCTTGTGGATCCGCCAGTGTCGGGGCCGGGACGGCGTGCCTATCCTTCCGCATGGAACTGGTACGAAGACTCCATTCTGATGGCGCAGAAAGGTTGTTCAAGCCAAGACATGCGCCGCTTCTGTCCCACCTGGACGGATGAGCAGAATGCCCTGCGCGCAGAATGGCTTCACACCTGTCAACTGGATGCCATCCGTATCGCCTATGATGGCTTCCAAACCGACGATATTCACATCGATCTATCCCATCTCACCTTGCCGATGCGCCTTGTTGTCGCCGGGGGTGCTGCGGTGATTGGCGCTGATGATATCGAAGAGATCAAAACACTCGCTCCGGGCATCGAAGTGCGGGTCGTCGAGAAAGCTGGCCACATGATCCCTTGGGATGATCTGGATGGTTTTCTGGCTGCCACGCTGGATTTTCTGCCCGTCCGCTCCGCCATTTGAAAGGATAGATTATTATGGACCACGCAAGCTTCACCGAGATTTGCCTGCATCAGCTGAAAATGTCCGGCGTGCGCGAAGGTGAAAAACTGATTGTTCTGACCGAAGGAAATCAGCGGCTAGATTATGCTGACGCCTTCATGGCGGCGGGTCAGCGCCTCGGTGCTTTGATGTATCATATGCGCCTGCCATCACCATTGCCCACGGGCGGTTGGAATGTTGGCGTCACAGGGCTTGCTGCCATGCCCGATGCGGTTGAAGCACTCAAAGCCTGCGATATGCTGATCGACTGCATTTTCCTGCTGTTTTCGCCAGAGCAAATGGCCATTCAGGCCGCAGGCACCCGGATTTTGACGGCGGTGGAGCCGCCGGAATTGCTGGCACGGATGCTGCCCACCAAGGAAATACGCGAAAAGGTCGAAATCGCAGGAACCATGCTGGCAAAGGCCAAGGTCATGCGCATCACCTCACCGCACGGAACAGATGTCACCTATAAGCTCAACACCTATCCGACTGTGACGGAATATGCCTGCACGGATGAGCCCGGTCGCTGGGACCATTGGCCCTCCGGCTTTGTTTTCACCGGCGGTGATGATGATGGCGTCGATGGCCAGATCGTGGTGGCACCGGGCGATATTTTGCTGCCGCAAAATATCTATGTGCGCGATCCGATCATTTACACCATCGAAAAGGGCTGGGTCACCGACATTCGCGGCGGGTTGGATGCCGAACTGGTCAAATCCTACATGGATGCCTTCAATGATCCGCGCGGCATGGGCATGAGCCATGTCGGCTGGGGCATGAACCCGCACGCCAAATGGCACAATCTTGTTCCGGGCGCTTTCCCCGGCGGCATGGGCATGGAGCCGCGCAGTTTCTACGGCAATGTGATGTTCTCCACCGGGCCGAACAACGAGTTGGGCGGACCTAATGATACCGCCTGCCATCTCGATATTCCGATGCGGGGATGCTCGCTGTTTCTGGATGACGAAGCCATCGTTATCGATGGCGACCTCGTTGTGAAAGAAATCCAGATGGCGCGTGGCTAACAGCGCTCTTGCGGCGGAAAGGATACGAACATGTCGCAGCAGGAAGTTTATCAAACCGCAGGTTTCGGACAGCCGGTTCCAAGGGGTACACGTCCCGGAATTGTCGTTGTCGATTTCACCTATGGGTTCACAGACACGCTCTACCCCACGGCGGCCAATATGGCCGCTGAGATGGCGGCCACCCGCCGATTGACGGATCTTGCCAGAAGCAAGGGCTTTCCGGTGATTTACACCACAATCGCCTATCATCCCGGCGAGATTGCCATGTTGCCATGGCTGCGCAAGGCAACGGGCATGGCGGCCCTGCTTGAGGGCAGCCGTCTTGTTGAAATCGACGCGGAAACCGGCATCCAGCCGGGTGATCCCATCATATCCAAGAAGGGAGCATCTGCCTTTCATGGAACGGCATTGGCGGCACTTCTGAGCGCTGCCGGGGTCGATACATTGGTCCTGACCGGAGCCACGACATCGGGCTGTGTACGGGCAACGGTGGTGGACGCCGTTCAATCAGGCTTCAACGTTCTGGTCGCAAGCGACTGTTGTGGCGATCGAGCCAAAGCGCCGCATGACGCCAATCTTTATGACATGCATCAGAAATATGCTGACGTAACGGATTCCGCTGACATCGCGCAGTGGCTCTCCTCTCTTTGATACCCGGAGGCGACATCTACTTCAAAGGTTCTTACCGACCTTTCTCATGAGGTGTCAGCTCCTCCTGCATACGAGTCGACCTGCATCAGAACCGGCCTGAATCAGAAGAACAAGGTGGAATGCCTTAGGGCTGAACCGCCAGATAACGGGACATCACCGCTCGGGAACCAGTACGACTTCGACCAGACGCCAAAACCATGGGAGATATGCATGACTGATCCATCACTTTCCGCACTTGTTCCTGACCGCGAGGTTCTTGTTGAAACAATCCGCTCCACCTATGACTTCATCGTGTGCGGCGGTGGGTCTGCCGGCTGCGTGGTGGCGCGTAGACTGGCCGAGAATCCGAATGTTAACGTGTTGTTGCTTGAAGCCGGTGGCAGTGACCGGGTTCCATCCGTTATCGATTCCACCCAATGGATGTGGAACATCGGCACGGAACGCGATTGGGGTTACAAAGCGCAGCCGTCGCCAACCGTCAACGGTCGCACACCTTTGCTGCCGATGGGAAAAGTCCTTGGCGGCGGCTCTTCCGTCAACGGCTCTGTCTGGGCGCGTGGTCACAAGCACGACTTCGATCTATGGGCCAAGGAAGCAGGCGATGACGGATGGAATTATGAGTCCGTGCTTGGCATCTACCGGCGGATTGAGAAATGGAATGGCACGCCTGATGCGCACCGTCGCGGCTCCGACGGCATATTGAATATTTTGCAGCCGGAAAATCCAATTCCGCTTGTCGAGGACCTGATCAAGGGCGCGGAAGCCATTGGAATTCCGTTTGTTGACGACATCAATGGCGCGGCAATGGAAGGTGAGGGCGGTTGCGGCCTGCCAAACGTTCTGGTGCAGGATGGTAACCAGCGCGTTTCGATGGCAGCCACTTACCTGCATTCCTTCATGGGGCGGGCCAATCTGCACATTCTGCTCTGCGCGGAAATTATCAGGCTGACATTTACCGGCAAGCGCGCAACCGGCGTGACATTCGTGCGCCGTGGCCGGACCTATACCGTGGGTGCTGACAAGGAAATCATTCTGTCGATGGGCGCGATCAATACGCCCAAGCTGTTGATGCTGTCTGGCATTGGCGATCAGAAGGAATTGAACCGTCACGGCATTGAGGTGCGGCAGCATTTGCCCGGTGTTGGCAAGAATTTCCAGGATCATATCCTGTTGGCGGGCTGTTGCTGGGAATATATTACGCCGGAGCCTCCGCGCAACAATGCGGCGGAATTCGTTTTTATCGCCAAGTCGGATTCGAGCCTGCCCACGCCAGATCTGATGCCGGTTCTGGAAGAAACGCCATTTGGCAGTGAAGTGACCGCCAAGCAATATGATCTGCCTGTTGGCCCAGCTTCTGCCTGGACGCTGGCTCCGGGCCTTGCGCGACCCGACAGCCGTGGTGAAATCCTGCTGAACAGTACCAATCCGCTGGATGCGCCGCTGATTTTTGCCAATTTCCTGAGCGCGGAAAGCGACATGAAAGCCATGCTGCGCTGCGTGGAGATGTGTCGGGAAATTGGTAACTCCGATTTCTGCGCGCCGTATCGCTTGCGCGAATGCATGCCCGGTGACCTGAAGGGTGCGGACATGGAAAACTTCATCCGCAATGCTGCGGGCACCTATTTCCATGAAAGCTGCTCGGCCAAAATGGGACGTGATGAGATGTCCGTCGTGGATGGCAGCCTGAAGGTTTATGGCATTGATGGTCTGCGCATTGCCGATGCCTCGATCATGCCCGCGATTTCCACCGGAAACACCATGGCCCCAACGGTGATCATTGGCGAGCGGGCAGGCGAAATTCTCAAGGCAGCTTATGCAATCTGAACTGGTTCAATCACAATAAACAGGGGAACCGAAATGACGATTTCAATAACCGCTCCAGCCGTTTCGGCACAAACGGACGCATTTCTCAAACGAAAACACAAGCTCTACATTAACGGTGAATGGGTTGATGGCGTTTCCGGCGAGATGATCGACGTGATCGATCCCGCCACCGGCAAGGTGATCAGCCAGTCAACGGCGGGTGTTGCTGCCGATGTTGACAAGGCCGTCAAAGCCGCACGGGCTGCGTTCGAGACAGGGCCATGGTCTAAAATGACGGGCCTTCAGCGTGGAAAGCTGATCAGCAAACTTGCCTGTCGCCTTGAAGAACTGGCCGATGAATTGGCTGAGATCGAAGCGATCGATTGCGGCAAGCCTGTCACTTACGCCAAATATGTCGATGTTGGTTTGAGCGCCAATATCTATCATTACATGGCTGGCTGGGCGAGCAAGGTTTCCGGTGAGACCGTTTCTCTGGCCAATCCGGGTGAATATCATGCCTTCACCATGCGCGAGCCCGTGGGCGTTGTTGCCGCGATCACGCCATGGAATTTTCCGTTGGTGCTGACAGCTTACAAGCTCGCGCCGCTTCTTGCCGTTGGCTGCACCGCCGTTCTCAAACCGTCGGAGCTGACGCCGCTTTCAACCCTGCGCTTTGTCGAAATCCTTGAAGAAGTTGGTTTTCCGGCGGGTGTGGTGAATGTCATTACCGGCTATGGCGCGCCAGCCGGTGCGGCTCTGGTCGAACACGACGGCGTTGACAAGGTCGCCTTCACCGGATCGGTGGAGACCGGCCGCAGGATTGCAGCGGCGGCAACCGGCAATCTCAAGCGGGTGACGCTGGAACTCGGCGGAAAATCGCCCATGATTGTGTTTCCGGATGCCGATCTTGAGCGCGCCATTCCGGGTCTCGCCAGCGCCATTTTCTTCCATCAGGGCCAGGTCTGCACGGCTGGCACCCGCCTTTATGTTCACAAATCGATCCATGATCGGGTCGTGGAAGGCATTGCCGCCGAAAGTCACAAGCTGAAGATTGGCCATGGGTTGAATCTCGACACCACCATGGGGCCGCTGATCTCATCCGCGCAACTCCAGAAGGTCATGGGCTTTCTGGATCAGGGCAAGGCTGATGGCGCGGAAATCGTCACCGGCGGCGGCCGGATCGGCGATACCGGCTTTTTCATGGAACCCACTGTGCTTGCCAATACCAAAGACACGATGTCAGTCGTGCGTGAGGAAATCTTCGGCCCGGTGCTGTGCGCCCAGGCCTATGACGACGATGATCTGGATGCGATTGCGGCCAAGGCCAATGACACGATCTTTGGACTGGCGGCATCCATCTGGACCCGCGATATTTCCGTTGCGCATAAGATGGCGCGGCGCATCAAGGCAGGAAGCGTGTGGATCAACGCCCATAATTTCTACGATCCGGCGCTTCCCTTTGGAGGCTTCAAACAGTCGGGCTGGGGCCGTGAAGAGGGATCTGAAGCGATCCGCACCTTTACCGAGGTCAAATCCGTCTGCGCCGTTCTTTGAAAGGTTCGAATTCAGCCTGGTGAGGTCCGTAATCGAACAGCCAGGCTGAGAACACATGTTTTGCATCTCTTCTTCATAACGATAAAAAGGGGAATTAAAATGCATGAAACAATGAAAGTCTTCACTGAACAGGTCACAACAAACCAATTCCTTGTGGCGTTTTTCTACATATTCGCAACCATTGGCGTGTTGCTGGGAACCGTCAGCATCGTCCTCATCGACGCATCCATGGTCAAGGCCAAGAGCCTGGTGACCACGGTTACGCAGAAAATACTGAGCGCATTCATCAGCAGCATGGCCTTCATGATTGTTGGTTATGCCATCTGGAACCTGCAATATTATCAGGCGTTCGGCGTGCCGGGCGCGCTTTCGGCGGCGGTTGGCGATTGGTCTCTCTGGGGAATGGCGCTGACCCGTTATTCCCAGAACATTGATATCGCCGCAGTTTCCGAAGCAGACACCTTCCAGATCTTCAGCATCTTCTTCTTCTGTTTTGCCGGATTGACTGCGGCTCTTGTGCATGGCGCAGGTCTTGAGCGCCTTAAGGGAAGTGCCAGCTATCTCACATCCGCCTTCATAGGCGCAGTTGTGGTGCCTGTGGCTGCCTATCTCACCTATGGTTCCGCCAGTTTTCTGACCAATATGGGGTTGCACGATTTTGTTGGTGCCTATTGCCTTTACATGGTCGTTGGCGTGTGGGCGGTCATCCTTGCATGGCGTCTTGGACCCCGGTTGTCGATTCCGACAAAGCCGGAGAATTTCTCCATGCTCACCCTTGGCGTTCTTCTCCTGATGATCGCCATCCCGATGTTTGTCATCGGCTGCGGCTTTCTGGTTCCCGGTGTCGGTTATTTCGGCCCAACAATGGCAACATCCGGTCTCGGCATCGTGTTCACCAATGTCTTCATGTCCTTCGGTGGTGGCGCTCTTGCAGGCGGTGTGCTTGCTTATCGCACCAAAAAGCCATCCTACATTCTGTTTGGACCTGTGGCTGGCTATGTGGCTTGTTCTGCACTGTTCGATATCGTCATGCCGTGGGAAGCCTTTCTGCTTTCGCTGTTTGGACCCTTTATTCTTAGGGGCGGCGAGATTGTCATGGCCATGTTGAAAATTGATGAGCCAAAGGTTGCACCACTTGCTCTTGGGCCTTCTATCTTCAGCGTGCTGGCTGCGGGCATCGTGGGCAACGGTGTCAAGCAGGGTGGCTTCTTCGGTATCAAGGATGGAGCCTACGCATTTCAACACGCAACCGTCTCGCTCGCGCCGCAAATTTTGGGCGTTGTGGTCATTGTCGCGGGAACCGCCATCTCGGCCTTGATCGTGACGCTTCTGATCGAAAAGACAATCGGGCTTCGCGTGGCGGCGGAGCTTGAAACGGCAGGCCTTGACACAGCCACCTTCGGGCCGATTGACGCGATGGACAGAATTGAAATTGCGCCCAATCCGGCGACATAACGAGGGCTGACGGGAGCGTTTTCATGAAGAGCAGCTTTGTGGAAACACTCCTGATGGTGTGAAGCGATCAATTTTGCCAGTTTATAAAAAAGGAGCGTAAAACGTTGTCGCGCTCTGAATATGTCTGATGGCTCTATCTGACGCTGTGTTTGCCTCAAAGAATTGCATAGTAACCAAGTGAAAGCAGCGACATCAAAACCGAAAAAAGCCGTGTCATAGAGTTTGTTAGGAAAAGTAGAGTTCGATTTTTCCAAAGAGACAAACAAAAACAAGAAAACTCTAGCGGCAACCCCAGAGGAACGTAATGATGAAGACATTATTGAGAATTTCAGGAATGCTTCTTGCCCTGACATGGGCGGGGACAAGCATGGCAGATGACATCAAGATTGGGGAAATCAACAGTTACTCCAGTCTGCCAGCCTTTACCGAGCCCTATAAAAAGGGTTGGGAAATGGCGGTGGATGAAATCAACGCAGCGGGCGGCATCAAGGGGCGCAAGCTCGTGGTTGTCTCCAAGGATGATGGCGGCAAGCCGGGTGAAGCCCTCACCGCCGCCAATGAACTGGTATCGAAAGAGGGGGTCGTCATGGTGACAGGCTCGTTCTTTTCCAATGTTGGTCTTGCCGTTGCCGATTTTGCCAAGCAGAAAAAGGTCTTCTATCTGGCCGGAGAGCCGCTGACGGATGCTATGGTGTGGTCGAAGGGCAATGATTACACCTTCCGCCTTCGCGCTTCCAACTATGTGCAAGCGGCAATGCTGGCACAGGAAGCCGCAAAGCTGCCAGCAAAACGCTGGGCAACCATTGCGCCAAATTATGAATATGGCCAGAGCGCCGTGGCTGTCTTCAAAGAGCTTTTGAAAAAGGCGCGCCCAGACGTGGAATTTGTCGCCGAACAGTGGCCACCGCAGGGCAAAATCGATGCAGGCTCGGTCTCTCAGGCGATTGAAGCCGCAAAGCCGGAAGCTATTCTGAACGTGACCTTTGGTGCCGATCTGGTGAAACTGGTGCGCGAGGGAACGACACGGGAATTGTTCAAGGGCCGTTCCGTTGTGTCTTTCCTGACGGGAGAGCCGGAATATCTTGATCCCCTTCAGGCGGATGCGCCGCAGGGCTGGATTGTCACAGGCTATCCTTGGTCTTCGATCGAGACCCCAGACCACAAGAAGTTTCTCGATGCCTACAAGGCGCGGTACAATGACTATCCACGCCTCGGCTCTGTTGTTGGCTATTCGCTGATCAAGGCGGCGGCGGCCATTCTCGAGCGCAGCAAATCCACCGATGTGAATGACCTGATCACGGCAGCAAAAGGTGCTACCTTTGACACACCATTCGGCCAGGCCTCCTTCCGGGCTGCGGATCACCAATCCACCCTTGGTGCTTTTGTCGGCAAAACGGCACTCAAGGATGGAAAAGGCGTGATGGTTGATTTCAAATACCAAAGCGGCAATGACTTCTTGCCAAGTGAAGCCGAGGCCGCAAAGCTTCGCCCATAAAACGACTGAGGGCGACGCCGCACAATGAAGCGTCGCCTTCCCCATGCCAGCGCCAATCGCGTGTAAAAACTGTGTTCTTCTGCTGAAAGCAGGAGAACAAGGGGATATTCATGGAACTTTATGTCGTCCAATTTTTGACGGGGTTGGCAAACGCCGCCTCGCTGTTTCTCGTTGCCTCCGGCCTTTCCTTGATTTTCGGCGTCACGCGAATTGTCAATTTCGCCCATGGTGCCTTCTATATGATGGGGGCCTACATCGCCTACAGCCTCACCATCCGGTGGCAAACGCCTTTGGGCTTTTGGGCAGCGCTTGTTGTTGCATCCATGGCCGTTGCTATCATCGGTGTCGTGATCGAGATTGTTCTGCTGCGTCGTATCTATCATGCGCCGGAACTTCTCCAGCTTTTGGCCACCTTCGGCATTACCTTGATTGCTGAAGATGCAGTGCGGCTGTTGTGGGGGCCAGAAGACCTCGTGGGGCCACGCGCGCCCGGTCTTTCCGGCGCGGTCTCCATTCTTGGCAATGCCATGCCGGTCTATGATTTTGTGCTGATCTTTCTTGGTCCGCTTGTGTTTGGCCTGATCTGGCTCATGTTGCACCGGACCCGCTGGGGGTTGCTTGTGCGCGCTGCCACGCAAGATCGGGAAATGGTCAATGCGCTGGGTGTCAATCAAAAATGGCTGTTTACCGGCGTGTTCGCTTTGGGTGTATTTCTCGCAGCTTTTGGCGGGGGCTTGCAAATACCGCGTGATGCAGTGACGCATTTCATGGATCTCTCCGTTATCACCGAGGTTTTTGTTGTCGTGGTCATTGGCGGCCTTGGCAGCATTGGCGGGGCGTTTTTGGCGGCCATCATCGTGTCCCAGCTCAATGCATTCGGCATTCTGATCATGCCGGGCATCTCTCTGGTGTTGATGTTTGCGGTCATGGCAATTGTCCTCGTTCTTCGTCCCTGGGGGCTTTTGGGCAAGCAGATTGTTCGTTCGCGCAATGCCGCTCCACCAGAGGGTGGGGCTTGGAAACCTCTCAGTACGACGGGTCGGATCAGCAGCGCCATCGCTGTCCTGATGGCAATCCTGCTTCCCTTCGTTCTGGGTGATTATGGCATTGGCGTTGCTGCAGAAGTTATGATTGCGATCATCTTTGCCATGAGTTTGCAGTTTCTCATGTCTGTAGGCGGTCTGGATTCGTTCGGCCACGCGGCCAACCTTGGGCTGGGAGCCTATGGTGCTGCCCTGTGTGTGCAATATTTCAACATGCCGATGGAATTGGCATTGTTCGTAGGACCGCTGATTGCTGCCGCTTTTGCCATTGTCGCGGGATGGTTTTGCGTCAGGCTGTCCAACATCTATTTCGCCATGCTCACACTGGCCTATGCCCAGATTCTCTGGTCCATCGTGTTCCAATGGGTGGATTTGACCGGAGGCGATAACGGGATTGTCGGTGTCTGGCCTTCAGCCTGGGCCTCAAGCCCTCAAGCCTATTACTGGCTCACAGTTGCCTGTGCAGCAAGCGTTGTGGGAGCGCTGCGCTATCTGACGTTCTCTCCCTTTGGCTATAGCCTGCGGGCTTTGCGTGATTCCCCCATGCGCTCGGCAACCATCGGCATTCACAAACGCCATGTGCAGCATGCTGCCTTTGTGATCAGCGCCTTTTTTGCAGGCCTTGCCGGGGTGCTGTTTGCCTTTCAAAAGGGTAGCATTTTTCCAGATGCCATTGGAATTTCAACCTCGGTCGATGGGTTGATCATGGTGCTGCTCGGCGGTTTCAACACAATCTCGGGCAGTGTCGTGGGTGCTGTTGTCTATAAGGTGGCGTCCATCTGGCTGATGAGCAATACGGATTTCCCGCGCCTGATCCTCGGTGTTGTGATTGTGCTGCTTGTGGTGGTTTTCCCGCAAGGCATTGTTGGAACGAGCCGCCAACTCTTTGAGCGCTGGCAAATACGCAGGCGGCAATCCAAGCCTTTTGTCGGGACCGCTGTAAAAAATGGAGGTGCCGCATGACGGATGCTCTCTTAAATGTCGAAAACCTCAGCAAGAGCTATCAAGGCGTCAAGGCGGTACAGGGTGTGTCGCTGAACGTCGCGCCAGGCGAGCTTTTGGCGATGATTGGACCGAATGGCGCAGGTAAAAGCAGCTGTTTCAATATGTTGAACGGCCAAATCCGCCCGGACTCAGGCCGCATTCGCATCTGCGGCAAGGACACCACCGGCTTTTCGCCAGAGCGGATTTCCCGCCTTGGGGTCGGGCGGACATTTCAGGTGGCTGAAACCTTCCTGTCCATGACGGTGCGGGAAAACGTCCAGCTGGCCATTCAGAGCGCCACATTAAGCGCTTTGTTGCCTCTGGCTTTTTTCGGTAATCTGGGTCGGAATTTTCAGATCAAAGCTGATGAACTTCTCGATCTGATCGGATTGAAGGAGCAGGCTGAACGCTCCTGCCGGGAATTGCCCTATGGTGACATCAAGCGGCTGGAACTTGCCATTGCCCTTGCCGGAGATCCCAAGCTGCTGCTGATGGATGAGCCTGCGGCTGGTATGGCAACCAAGGAACGCATGCTGTTGATGCAGCTCACATCCCGCATTGCCAAGCAACGGCAATTGGCCGTGCTGTTCACCGAACACGACATGGATATTGTGTTCGAACATGCGGATCGGATCATCGTGCTCAATCGCGGCCAGCTGATTGCTGAGGGATCGCCTGCCCAGGTGCGGGCCAATGAAAATGTTCAGGCGATCTACCTTGGTTCTGGCATTCTCTATAAGCAGGAGCATTGACGCATGCTGGACGTTGCAAAACTCAATAGCTGGTATGGACCTGCTCACATTCTGTTCGATGTCAACCTCAAGGTCATGGCGGGCGAAGTGGTGGCGCTGCTGGGCCGCAATGGTGCCGGAAAATCGACGACGATGAAATCGATCATTGGGCTGGTGAACAGGCGAGAAGGCAAGCTCACCTTTCGCAATGACGAGATTTCAAAACTCGCGCCCTTTGAGATTGTCCGCAAGGGCCTCGGTTATGTGCCAGAGGATCGCCGGATTTTCACCGAACTGACCGTTGAGGAAAATCTGGAGGTTGGACGCCAGACCAAGCGCGATGGCAGCGCGGAATGGTCGCCGGAGCGGATATACGAGATCTTTCCCAATCTCGCCGAGATGCGCAAAAGGCCAGCGGGGCGGATGAGTGGCGGTGAGCAGCAGATGCTCACGATTGGCAGAACCTTGATGGGCAACCCCTATCTGGTGTTGTTGGATGAACCGTCCGAGGGAATAGCGCCCAAGATTGTCGAGCAAATGGCGGAAGCCATCATGCTGCTGAAGCGTGAAGGGGTGTCGGTGCTGCTATCCGAGCAAAATCTGCATTTTGCCCGGCTGATCAGTGATCGCTGCTACATTCTTGAAAAGGGCATCACCCAGTTTTCCGGAACCATCGCCGAGTTGGATGGCCGCGATGATTTGAAAGAGGCTTACCTCGCGCTGTGAGGTCTTCCACCCCATTCTGTTGAAGAATTTCTGATCCCCGAAAGACCATGGAAGGACGTTGTATGAACAGACCCAACATGTTTTTGTCTCTGGCCGTTTTGATTTTGGCAGAATTTGCGTCTTTTCACGGTGCGAATGCCGCACCATCCTCCGGTTTTGCGGCGCGTTGTTCGGCGGTAAAGGGAATGACCGTGGAAGGCGGTGCCGTGACGACGGCTGAGCCAATCCAAGCCAGCGCGCCACCGGTGACGGAAAAATCAGTGCCAGATCATTGTCTTGTGCGGGGTGCGATGAACCAGCGCACAGGCATTGATGGACAGCCTTATGCCCTGCAATTTGAGCTCCGCCTTCCCACGGATTGGAACAAGCGGTTTTACTATCAGGGCGGTAGCGGCGTGGATGGCGTTCTCTTTCCAGCAATTGGCACCTATAGCGGCGGCGGCAATCTTCGCAACGCCCTTCTGGATGGTTTTGCCGTTGTCACTACAGATTCAGGGCATGAGGAGATTGCCAATACGCCCAATGGCAAGTTCCTGTTTGGGGTCGATCCTCAGGCAAGGCTTGAATATGGCAATATGCAGATTCCGCAGGTCGCTGCTGCCGCAAAAACGCTGATCCGTGGCTTCTATGGCGAGCTACCCCAATTCTCGTACTTCTATGGCTCGTCCAATGGCGGACGTCAGGCGATGATTGCCGCGCAGCAATATCCCGATCTTTTCAATGGCATTCTGGCAAGCGCCCCGGGATTCCGGCTGGCGCAAGCCTCCATTCAGGCGCTTTATCAGGCACAGATCGCAGCTCAAGTCGCGCCCAGAGGGCCTGATGGCCGCCCGGATATCAAGAAGACGTTGACGGATAGCGAAAAGGCTATCGTGGTCAAAAAAATCCTTGATGCCTGTGATATGCTGGATGGCGTGAAGGATGGCATGGTCAGCCGTCTCAGCGCCTGCCATCCCGATCCAGCCGAATGGGCCTGCAAAGCCGGAGAGACAACGGATTGCTTGCCGGAGGCAAAAGCCGCTTATATCAAGGCGCTGTTTGCCGGAGCTCATACCCGTGATGGACGGCTGATTTATTCGCCGTGGCCGTTTGATCCCGGCATGGTCGAGCAGACAGGTAATCCCTTCTATGTACTTTTCGCCGGTGAAGCCTCGCATATTTACACAACACCGCCGACCATCACGCCCGACCTGTTGGGCTATGGCCTGTCTGCCGATATCGACCGTGAGTTTGCAAAGCTCTCAGCAACGGATGGCACCTTTACTGTGGCTGGCACAGATTTTACCAATGCCGAATCTGCCAATATGGACAGGTTTCGCGCCAATGGCGGCAAGCTCATGATTTTCAATGGAACCGCCGATCTGGCCTTTTCGATTTATGATGTGGCAGCCTATTACAAAAAAGTCGAAGAGCGATACGGCGCAAATGCGGCACGGGATTTCGTGCGGGTCTTCTTTGTCCCCGGCATGGCACACACACAGGGCGGTGCTTATGGCACAGATCAGTTCGATGCATTTGGGGCTCTGACACAATGGGTTGAAAAGGGCGTGGCACCGACGCAGCTGATCGCAACAGCGCGTGCCGAGGCTGGTGTGAAATGGCCAGGAAGAACCCGCCCGATCTGCCTTTATCCCACGGAAGCCGTTTATGGTGGCCATGGTGATATTGAAAAAGCAGAAAATTTCGTCTGCCAATGATAAATTGGTGGGAACGATGTAGAAGGACCAATTTATGGCTGAAAGCACCGAGGTATGGTCTGAAACTTCACCCCGCGCAGCGCTTCTGACAGAAGACCCACAGGCTATCCTGGTTTTTTTGCTGGATGCTTTCACAGAAGGTTTGGGCTGTGGTCTCGTCACACTCATTGAGATCACCGGCGGATCAGCGCGGGCTTTGGGTGCGCAGATGGCAGTGCGGGCTGACGGATTGTTTTGCGGCCACGTTTCTGGCGGCTGCGTCGAGGCAGCGGTGGCCAGAGAAGTGATGAATGCCATTCAAGATGGCCACGACCGATTTTTGCATCTGGGAGATGGCTCACCTCTCTTCGATATCCGTTTGGCCTGCGGTGGGGCCATTCGGTTGGCAATCCATGTCCTGCGCAATGATCACGTCCTGCGCACGGTGCTGGATTGTCTGTCGGCCCGCCGTCCGGCGGCACTGGCGTATGATGGTCGATCTCAAAATCTGGAAGCGGTGATTGGTCAAGCCCAAGCGGTGTGGAGGAATGATGGCTTTCTACGACCTTACCGGCCAGGCGTTCGAGTTCTCTTGGCCGGGCAGCCGATGGAATTGGAGGCAGTGCGTGGCGTTGCCATCGCCGCAGGGTATGAGCCGGTTTCGATCTGCGAAAACATGGAGGAAATTGATGCGGATACCGCCGTCGTCTCTTTGTATCATGATATCGATCGGGAATTGCCTTATCTGTTGAAAGTGTTGGAAAGTGACGCTTTTTATATCGGCGCTTTGGGAAGTGCGCGGACCCATGAACGCCGTTGTGCCGCTCTTATGCAGCGCGGCGTTGATAGCCGATCTATAGCTCGTATCCGCGCGCCCATCGGCCTTTTTCCAAAAGCGCGCGATGCCCATGCGCTGGCGCTGTCTATCGTGGCTGAAATTGCCGTCGTCCGCGCCGCCGCCATGCTGAACTGACGATAATCCAGTTTCCGGGAAGGGATAAGATTTTGAACGTCGCCATTCTCATTCTTGCGGCAGGGGAAGCAAAGCGCATGGGACACCCGGATCACCACAAGCTCCTGGCGCTTTTCCATGATGAACCGCTTGTCCGTCGCGTAGCGCGGCAGGCTTTAGCGAGTACGGCATCGTCTGTAACCGTTGTGATGGGCCACCAGAGTGGTGCCATTGCAGCTGCACTCGCGGGATTGGCTATTTCCAGTCTTCATAACCCCGCCTATGCTGAAGGAATGGGGTGCTCTCTGGCAACAGGCCTGTGCTCACCCGTCATTGATAGCGCCGACGGCGTTCTGGTGATGCTGGCCGATATGCCGAGTGTCACCTCTGCTCACCTTGACAGCCTAATGGCTGCTTTTCGCTCAGGTGAAGGTCGTTCTGTCATCCGGGGGTGTGCTGCGAGGCGGCCGGGTCATCCCGTTGTCTTGCCGCGTTGTCTCTACGGCGCGCTGCGAAATTTACGAGGCGATGTCGGCGCGCGAGACGTGATTGTCAGCAGCATGATACCGGTGACCTTGGTGGAGATCGGTGCAGCTGCGCTTCAAGATATCGACACACTTGACGATCTTCGGGCGGCGGGAGGCCGTTTGGCTGTTGAGCATTCCACTGTTCCCTGACAACCTCTTATCCAACATCAAGCAGACTGTTTTCTCTGTTCATTTCGCCATTCGCCCAGCGGCATGCTTGCACGCCCGTGGAAGAAGCGAGAGAAATAGGCCGGATCACGAAAACCGATTTCATGGGCCACACCTTCAACCGAGCGCATGGTAAACAACAGTAATCGCTTCACTTCCAGCAAGCGGCGCTCATCAATGAAGGCGTTCACAGAAAGGCCATAGGCCTGGCGGCACGCTTTTGAGAGCAGGTGCGGCGTGGTACCAAGCGCTGATACATACTGTTCGATCGACCAGTTTTCCCGAAAATGCGCATCAACCAGTCGCCGGAACGCCTGGGAAAGCCCATTGCCACCCTGCGCGGACCTGTGATCGAGGTGGGCCAGATTGGCAAGATCATTGGTGGCAACAGCGATTAGAGTTTGTCAGGGAAGAGTGGAACCCGGTTTTCCCGAAAAGACAAA
>DNPN01000131.1:17290-33241 GCA_003501385.1 Rhizobium sp.
CGGTTTTCCCGAAAAGACAAACGAAAACAAGATAGTTTAGAGTCTGTCTGGTTCAATCTGAACCTGACAGACTCTAGGTTTTGACCATCGTCAAGGGAGGAACTGAGATGAAAGCTGAAGATTTCCGCAGTGAAAAAACACGTCCGTTCACGGGTGCAGAATATATTGCGTCGCTGCGCGATGGCCGCGAGGTTTATATCAATGGTGAGCGCGTAACAGACGTCACCACTCATCCGTCCATGCGCAATTCTGTGCGCTCATTGGCACGGCTGTATGATGCCCTACACGATCCGGCCAAGAAAGATGTTTTGACTACGCCGACAGACACCGGCAATGGCGGCTATACCCATAAACTCTTCAAGCATGCCAGCTCTGTTGATGATCTGGTTGGTCAGCAGGGTGCGATTACCGAATGGGCGCGCATGACCTATGGCTGGATGGGCCGCACCGCCGATTATAAAGCGTCTTTGATGAACACGCTGAACGTCAACGCCGAATGGTATGGCGATTATGCCGACAATGCCCGTGCATGGCACAAGCGCACGCAGGAATCGGCGCTGTTTCTCAACCACGCCATCGTCAACCCACCGATTGACCGGCACAAGCCCGCCGAGCATTTGAAGGACGTTTTTGTCCATGTGACCAAGGAAACCGATGCCGGGACGCCAGAAGATGTGCGTCTTCAGGTGTTGAAGGGTGCTGAAAAGGGCCGGGCGCTGCGCGATATGGAAGCGCTGGTGGACACCTGCATGAGCGATTACGACGAGCATGGCTGGACCGGAGACACCTGGCTGCAACCCCTTGACGGTCGCGCTGACGCTGTGCGCGACGCTGCCGAATAAGGAAGGCAGCCATGCTCCATACACCTGTATAGCAGCCAGATTTTCGAGACGTCATGGCCCGGGTCTGCGCGCCGGTCAATGTGATCACCACCAATGGACCCGCCGGACGCGGCGGGTTCACCGCCACCGCCATGTGCTCGGTGGCAGATGAGCCGCCAACCTTGCTGGTGTGCATGAACAGTCGTTCTGCCCAGACCGCACTTTTCATGGATAATCGGCGTTTTTGCGTGAATGTCCTCACGGGCGATCACAAGGATCTGGCAGGCTTTTTTTGCAAGGCCGGGAGCAGGATATGGCATCGCGCTTTGCCGCAGCGGATTGGGTTGAATTTGCTTCGGGCAATCACGCGCTGGCGGGAGCCATTGTGTCCTTCGACTGCTACCTCAACGAAGCCCGTCTTATGGGCACGCACAATATCATGATCGGAGAGGTTGTTGGCATTCGCACCCGCCGCGATGGCGACGCGCTGCTGTATTTCGATCGCAGCTTTATCAACATCGTCTCACCAGCCATGACTGTGCCGCGATAATTATGATGAGGATCGCTTGACACCGTTGCCAATATATTTAACATAATAACTATATTGGTGGAGGAGCCAAATGATCAGCGGTGGAGGAATTATGCCGCACTTCAATATCGAATACTCATCCAACCTCGATGGCCGGGTTGATTTTGATGCTCTATGCGGCCGAATTCTGGATAAGCTCCTAGAGTCTGTCAGGTTCAGATTGAACCAGCAAGACTCTAAACTATCTTGTTTTCGTTTGTCTTTTCTGGAAAATTGGGTTCCACTTTTCCCTGACAAACTCTAAACCATATCAACGGTGAGGCTTTTGCTACCCTTGATGGTGCAACATTTGAGACGATCTCTCCGGTTGATCTGAAGCCCTTGGGTCGCGTGGCCCATGGCAAGGTGGCTGATATTGATCTGGCCGCAAAAGCCGCCCGCGCTGCATTTCCAGCATGGGCCGCACTGGGTGGCGATGCGCGCAAAAAACTGCTGCACAAAATAGCCGATGCCATTGAGATCCGCGCCAAGGAAATTGCCTTTGTCGAGGCGATGGACACCGGACAATCGCTGAAATTTATGGCCAAGGCCGCTTTGCGTGGTGCAGAAAACTCTCGCTTCTTCGCTGATCGCGCCCCGGAAGCGCGGGACGGCAAGAGCATTCGCGCGCCCGGTCAGGTGAATGTCACCACCCGCACTCCGATTGGCCCGGTGGGGATTATCACGCCCTGGAACACGCCGTTCATGCTGTCCACGTGGAAAATTGCACCGGCCTTGGCGGCTGGTTGCACCATCGTTCACAAGCCAGCGGCTTTGCCGGCGAAAGCCGCACCGGATCGATGGTCATGAAACAGGAGGCCGATACGCTGAAGCGCGTGCATTTTGAACTGGGCGGCAAAAATCCGGTGATCGTGTTTGCCGATGCCGATCTGGAACGGGCAGCCGATTCTGCCGTATTCATGATTGCGCAGGAGGAAATTTTTGGCCCCGTGCTCACCGCAATCCCCTTCACCGATGAGGCGGAGGCGCTTTCGATTGCCAATGACGTGCAATATGGCCTGACCGGCTACCTCTGGACCTCAGATGTGACCCGCGCTTTCCGGTTCACCGATCAGCTTGAGGCCGAAATGATCTGGGTGAATTCCGAGAATGTGCGCCACTTGCCAACACCCTTTGGCGTCGTGAAAAACTCAGGCATTGGTCGTGACGGTGGTGACTGGTCGTTCGATTTTTATATGGAAACCAAGAACGTGGCCTTTGCCACCACACCGCACGCCATCCAGAAGCTGGGCGGTTGATCATCAATTGGGAACAGACATGAGTGTCCGTTTTCGAGAACGGATGGATGGAGGAGTTTATTATGGCGTTACCAAAACCGAACCTGTACCCACCCTTCAACATTGTGCGCCTGAGCCATGTTGAATTCGGCGTCAAGGACCTGGAAAAATCTCGCGCATTTTATGTGGATACGCTGGGTCTGCAAGTAACGGATGAAACATCCGATGTGATTTATCTGCGGGCATGGAAGAGCGGGGGCACCATTGTATTGTGCTGCGCAAATCCGACGCTTTCTGAAGCGCGTGACCTTGGCTTCAAGGTTTATGATGACGAGGAACTGGACAAGGCGGCGCATTTCTTCAAGGGCAAGGGTCTGCCGGTGGAATGGGTGGAGCGGCCCTATCAGGCCCGCACGTTCCGCACCCGTGATCCCCATGGAATTTCGCTGGAGTTTTATGCGCGGATGGATCGCTTACCGCCCATTCACCAGCAATATGCCCTTTATCGGGGCGTCAAGCCGCTGCGCATCGACCACTTCAACTGCTTCTCCTCCAATGTGGATGAATCGGTAGCTTTTTACAACGAAATCGGCTTTCGCGTCACAGAATATACCGCGGATGAAGAAACGGGTCGGCTCTGGCGGCATGGACGCATCGCAAAGGTGGCGTGCATGATATTGCTTTCACCAATGGCACAGGGCCGCGTCTGCACCATACCGCTTTCTGGGTGCCAACGCCGCTTAACATCATTGACCTGCTTGACTTGATGGCAACCACTGGCTGGGTTGGCAATATCGAGCGCGGTCCCGGTCGCCATGGCATTTCCAATGCCTTCTTCCTCCATATTCTCGATCCGGATGGCCATCGCATTGAGATCTATTGCTCGGATTATCAGACGGTTGATCCCGATCTGGAACCGATCAAGTGGGATTTGAAAGACCCGCAGCGCCAGACCCTCTGGGGTGCGCCAGCACCGCGCTCCTGGTTTGAACATGGCAGCGCGTTTGCGGGCGCAAACGTTCGCCAGTCCGACCTCGCGGCACAGCCCATCATTGCGCCCTGAGCGCCGCAAAAGGCAATTTATCCATGACACACC
Source organism: Rhizobium sp. (assembly GCA_003501385.1). Classification (GTDB taxonomy): domain Bacteria; phylum Pseudomonadota; class Alphaproteobacteria; order Rhizobiales; family Rhizobiaceae; genus Allorhizobium. Next base: position 21,014 of record DNPN01000131.1, read on the forward strand.
ATCCTAAATTTGCCAGCTTCACCATCGCGCAGAAACAGGCCTATGGCGTGATCGTGGACGGTGGCGTGATTGATCTTAGAGTTTGTCAGGGAAAAGTGGAACCCGGCTTTCCCGAAAAGACAAACGAAAACAAGAAAATTTAGTGTCTGTCTGGTTCAATTTGAACCTGACAGACGCTAGGATTTCTGCCCCCCTCGCCTTCCCCATACGACAAGCTGAAAGGAATGAAGCGAGGCTCTGTCTGGTTCGACTGAAACCAGACAGAGCCTCGCTTCTTTTTGTCGTCGTTCTTGCAAGCGAAACTGCGTTTAAATTTTACCGACAAACTCTAATCCATATGAAAGACAGGCTCCATCATTGCCCACCATTCGCCGTCTTTGCGCGTATCCAGCGGGACCTGGCAGGGAATGCAAAACGCCCACCATTCCAGATTTTTCGGGTCCGCAGCCATTTTGGCCATGTCAGCCTGATAATCCGTGCCGTGGTATTCATAATAGCCAAACAACAGGTTTTCCGGTTCGCGCAGGAAAATTGTATAGTTCCGAATGTTGCAGCGTCCGATCAGATCAAGAACCTCCGGCCAGACGGCCGCATGAAGTCGTTTGTAGGTTTCCAACATCTCCGGCTTCACGCCGATCACCATTCCCATACGCTGCATGATCATATCCTGTAAAATTGGGCCGTATTGCCACCAAACACCGCGTCGTGATGATACTTCGGTACAATGGCTTCACACAGATGAAGCCAGTCGAGGTAGTTGCCAGCCAGCCGCAAAACAGGCCAGTCACTGCCCCAAAGCGTTCGCTTTGGGCCGAAAAGATCCAAAATGGTTTCAATGTAGGGGCGAAGAGCCTCCGTCTTCTGCTGGCCAGATTCGGTCAGCAGACCGGAGAGCTTACAATAAACGCCCGGATAGATGCTCAACGCCGCCATATCCTTTTGCCAGCTGATAAACCGACCTTTAGAAATCTCTGGCTTCGCACAATGATCAATGACCACCCGAAGATCGGCATGGCGTTCAACACGTCTCCGAAGCGCCTGCAACTGGCGTGGTTTTACCAGCGCATCAAAGGCAAGATCGTGCTCGATCATCGTGTCAATCGCCGCGTCAAGACGCGGATGGGCAATCCATTCATCATCCGGCAAGTCTTGGAGCATGGGCCGCAAGCCCTTCAACAGCCGATTTTGTGCCAGTGACGAAATAACAGATACGGCGTCAGGTGCCGCCAGATCAACCCAGCCGACCACACCCTTGATGAATGCGGTCTTGGCGGCAAGATCCAGCATGAACTTCGTATCTTCTCGCCGCTCCATAGTCTGTACCAGAATAGTGCCGTCCATCTTGGCGACTGTTAACAGCGGCTGTAAATCAACCGGCACGAAATCCCGGTAGATCGGTGTCAGTTCCGCTGGTGGCCATTGGCCAGCACGGTCTTTGAGCAACCAGAAATGCTGATGCGCATCAATCCGCATGCCTTACGCTCCCCGTGCAGGCAAGGGTGCTGTGGGGGCCAGCAAATCGCGGGTTTTCAGCGCGATCCAGAATGCATCGGGAATTGGCTGTTCAAACCAGTCCACATTGGATGCAATCTGTGCGCCATTGCGGGCACCCGATACAATCGAAACCACCGCAGGATGGGCGAGCGGGAATTGCAACGCCGCCGCCTGCAGGCTCACCTGCATTTCATCGCACAGGCTTTGCAAGGCATCGACACGTTTGAGCAAATCCGCAGGCGCATCCTCATAATTGAATTTGCGATTGCCTGCCAAAATGCCGGAATTGAAAGCCCCGGCAATGACAATGGCCGTGCCTGCCTTGGCACAATCATCCATAAAGCCAAGGCTTTGCTGCTCTAGCAGAGTATAGCGGCCAGCGAGCATGGCAACATCAATTTGCGCCACGGCCATGGCGTCGCGCACCACTTCCCACTCATTGACACCAAGGCCAATGGCCTTGACCGCGCCCTGCTCCTTCAGTGAATTCAGTGCCTTGAAGCCGCCGCCCTCGGTGAGCTGGGTCCAGTAATGAGCATTTTTTTCGCCATGGGTAACGGTGCCGATGTCGTGAATATAGAGAATATCGGGATCAATCACGCCCAGACGTTTCTGGCTATCCTCGAAGGATCGTAAAATACCATCAAAGCTGTAGTCATAAACGCCTTGAAAGGGCAGGGGGTCGATAAAGCCATTGGCTTCACCCACCACCTGCGCATCCGGCTCCATGATCCGCCCCACCTTGGTGCTCACCACATAATCCTTGCGCGATTTATCGGTCAGCATGGTGCCCAACCGCAGTTCGGAGCGGGTGTGGCCATAATGGGGAGCGGTGTCAAAATAGCGAATGCCGCGCTGCCACGCCGTATCAAAGGCGCTTTTGCACTCATCATAGCTGGTGAGCCGATACAGATTGCCCATCTGGGCGCAGCCAAGGCCCATGGAGGTCAATGAGAGATCGGCATGGGGCAATTTGCGCGTTTTCAACTCTGTCATGGCATCGCATTCCTTGATAAGAAAGGCCGCACGTGGTGATGACGTGCGGCCAGATGATGATTAGTACAGAACGTTCTTGGCTTCCGGCTTGTCGATATTCTCCTTGGTCACCAGCACCACGCCGGTATCCACGAATTTTTCGACCTTCTCTTTTTTGATGACCTTCAGCACGGTCTCAATGCCCTTTTCACCCATCTGATAGGAGCCTTGAACAGCAATGGCCGACAGGGTGCCGTCCTTTACAAAGCCCTGCAAATCGGTGTTGCCATCAAAGCCAACAGCCACAACCTTGCCGGCGCGGCCCGATTGAACAAGCGCACGGCCCATGCCAATGGCGGTTGGCTCATTGGCACCGAACACACCTTTCAGGTCGGGGTTAGCGGCCAGCATATCTGTCGTCTGGTTCAAGGCAGTTGCCATCTGAGACTGCGAGTAGAAGGGGCCAACGATCTGAAGCTTGGAATGGGCCTTGATGTAATCGGTAAAACCACCAACGCGACCAATTTCAGAGCCTGCACCCGCCACATAGGACATCACCGCAATCTTGCCCGTGGTGCCAACCTTATCGATCAGCGCCTTGGCGCAAAGCTCGCCCGCCTTTTTATTGTCCGTGGAGAGGAAGGATTGGTAATATTGCTCCGAGCCCTTGGCCAGCAGACTATCGATGACGATCACCGGAATATGGGCTTCCCATGCCTTTTTCACGGCTGGAACGAGAGCATCCGGGTCGGACGGAGCCAGCACAATACCCGCCACTTTGCGGTTCACGGCATTTTCGACCATGTTGACTTCATCAGCAATGGCCGATTCAGATGCAGGACCCTGAAAGGTCATGGTGTAGCTGCCGCCTGCCTTTTTCATCGCTGCATCGGCACCCTTTTGCACATTCTGCCAATAGGTGGAGTTGACGGTTTTCACAATCACCGCAATTTCGGCGGCGTTGGCGGGTAGGCTGCTTAGGGCGGCCACAGATGCCAGCGCCGCAATCATAAACGTTTTCATAGGTTCTCCTCCGGTTGTCTGGCCTGATTGGCCGTTGTGTGAAAGAACCTCCCCCGGTTCTCTCGAAGTCATTGTTTACATCAGCGGCGGTTGCGCAGCTGGTCGATCCAGACCGTGCCCAGAATGACAAAGCCGATGATGATCTGCTGGGTGAAAGCCGAAACACCGTTCATATTCAGCCCGTTTCGCAGAATGCCGATCACGAAAGCACCGATGGCCGTGCCGGAAATAGTGCCCACGCCGCCAATCAGCGATGTGCCGCCAATCACGGCGCTGGCAATGGCATCCAGCTCGTACATCACCCCTTCATTGGGCTGGCCGGTGACAAGGCGTGACATCAGCACGCAGCCGGTCAATCCTGCCAAAGTGCCAGATAGAATATAGGTAAAGCTGGTGATCCGCGCCACATTGACACCGGACAGGCGAGACGCATCAGCATTGGAGCCGACCGCATAGATATGCCGCCCCAAAACTGAGCGGTTGAGCATGAAGGCGACTGCCAAAGCGATGATCACCATCAAGATCACGGGGTACGGGATGCCGGGAAAGCTGACATTGGGAAAGCCATCATCACCAATGGTCACCATCCGCAGGAATGCACCATTGCCCAGTTGGCCAAAGGCGTCGCCCAGCCCGGACACGGCCCGCGCATCCGTGATTTGCAAGGCCACGCCACGGGCAATCAACATCATGCCAAGGGTGGCAATGAAGGGGGGTAGCTTGAGTTTTGTCACCACAAAACCGTTGATCGCGCCACAAGCCGTGCCAGTCAGAATGCCCAGCCCCATGGCAAGGACCACCGGCCAATGCCAATCACGCACCGCAATAGCTGCAACCACACCCGCAAGCGCCAGAACAGAACCCACCGACAGATCGATGCCGCCGGTGATGATCACGCAGGTGGCACCAATGCCCAGAAAGGCGATGGATGTCACCTGAAGGGCGACTGTCATGCCATTATCAATGCTGAAGAAAGCCGGGCTTGTGGCCGAGAAAATCGCAATCAGCACAATCAAACTGCCAAGGGCTGCGAATTTCTGGATCATATCCTTCTGGCGGTCGCTGAACCGGGCCTGCTTTTTGTCTGCGGTGGGTGGCATGACAATATCCTTCATGCTTGGCTCCCCTGATAGCCCGATGCAAAACGCATGATCTCCTCCTGATTGGTTTTGCGTGTTTCAAGGATCGCCATGATCCGGCCCTGATGAAACACCGCCACGCGATCCGTCATGCCCAAAATTTCCGGCAATTCCGAGCTGATCAGCACCACGCCAATGCCATCGGCTGCAAGCTCATCCATGATTTTATAAATGGCGAATTTCGCCCCGACATCGATGCCGCGCGTCGGCTCATCGAAAAACAGCACTTTTGATTGGCGAAACAGCCATTTGCCAATGATAATCTTTTGCTGATTGCCGCCCGACAACAGCCGCACCGGCTGCTGAATGGAGGGCGTGCGCACGTTCAGTTTATCGACATAGTGACGCGCTACCGCATCGTGCCGCTTGCGATCCACCAGCCCAAAGCGACTGGACACAGCCTCCATATTGGCCAGAGTCATATTGGCCGCCACTGGCATTTTCAGCGCCAGTCCTTGCGTTTTGCGATCTTCAGAAAGATAGGCAATGCCTTCCGCAATCGCATCACGCGGATTGTGGATGGTGAGAGCGCGGCCTTGATAGGAAATCTCGCCGGAATCCAGCGGATCGGCACCAAAAATGGCACGCGCCACCTCGGTTCTGCCAGCCCCCATTAGCCCAGCAAAGCCGAGAATTTCGCCGCGCCGCAAGGTGAAGTGAATGTTTGAAAACACGCCTGTGCGGTGAAGGTCTTTAACCTCCAATAACACATCCTCTGTTGGCCTTGAGAGGCGCTCTGGAAACTTCTCCTCCAGCGATCGGCCCACCATGCGCGAGACAATTTCATCGACACTGGTTGCGGTAAAATCGCTGGTGCCAACGTATTTTCCATCGCGCAGCACCGTCACGCGGTCCACAATCTCCGCCATTTCATCAAGGCGGTGAGAAATGTAGACAATGCCAACACCAGACGCTTTCAACTCATGAATAACTTTGAACAACAGCCGGGTTTCCTGCTCGGTCAGCGAGGAGGTCGGCTCGTCCATAATCAGGACTTCGGCCTTCAACGACAGCGCCTTGGCGATTTCCACCATCTGACACTGCGCAACAGACAGCGTGCGCACCATTGCATCGGGGCTGATATCAACGCCCAAGCGATCCAGATGCCGCTTTGCCTCAAGACGCAAACGTTTACGATCCACCAGAAACGAACAGCCTAAAATACTGGCGCGCGGCTCACGCGCCAAAAAGATGTTTTCTGCCACGCTGAGGTGCGGCACCAGATTCAGCTCTTGATGGATAATGGCAATGCCAGCCTGCTCGGCCTGCAAGGGTGAGGCAAATTCAATGGGTTGTCCTTTATAAACAATGGCTCCGGCGCTTGGTTGATAAACACCGCTGATGATCTTCATCAAGGTGGATTTGCCCGCACCATTCTCTCCACAGACCGCATGTACTTCTCCGGGCAGCAAATCAAACTGCACGCCAGACAGCGCCAAAACACCGGGAAATTGTTTGGTAATACCGTTCAGGCTCAAAATCGGCGCGCGAAACCTCGGGGTCTCCGCTTGCTGCGATGACGCATTCATCAGAACCTCCTCCGCCTGACCGCCTATATCAGTGCCGCCCGCCCCTCCAGACCCGCGTCACTATAGAGCAAGGATTAGCTCCCATGCCGAAACTGGTCAAGCCACTTTCGCTAACAGAATGCTAGAACACCCGATTCAGCGTATTTTTGCCAGAAACATTGCAATAAACTCAAAACGATTGCCTACCCAACAAAGATTTGGTAAGGCCAATTTTGAGGAAAGGGAGGTTGCTTATCACCATGAGCCAGAAGCCTGAAACGCGACGGCTGTATCAGCAGGTCGCTGACCAGATCCGCCAGTTCATTCTGGATGGCGATTACGGTGCTGGCACGCGCCTTCCCAGCGAGCGCGATCTTGCCCAGCAGCTTGGCGTGTCACGTCCATCTTTGCGCGAAGCACTGATCGCGCTGGAAATCGACGGCACGGTTGAAATCCGCATGGGATCCGGCGTGTATGTGGCGATAGAGCGTGAAAACCAAAGTGGTGTCACCCTTGCCTTTGGGGAAAGCCCTTCCGAGCTGATGCAGGCGCGGATCGTTATTGAGGGCTCAACCACGTTGTTGGCCGCATCGCGCATCCAGCAAGCCGCTCTTGCGAACTTACGCAGTCTTATTGAAGGCATGCGCACCGAAATTACCGAGGGTCGGCGCCCGCTAGAGCTGGATCGGCAATTCCATCTGCTGATTGTTGCTCAATCGGGCAATTCGGTGCTGGAGCGCATTGTCGGCTCACTATTTGATGAGCGCTATAGTCCTTTGGCGGAGCGTCTTCAGGATAGAACAGAAAGCCAGCAATCGTGGATCGCAGCCGTTGAAGAGCATGAAGCCATTTTAGCAGCCTTGGAGGCGCATGATCCACTGCTCTCGCAAGCCGCCATGCAAACCCATCTGGATGCTTCCAGACGGCGATGGACGGAAGGGTAATTCACACGTCATACAGGACGAAACAGGCCTAAACAGGGCTTTTCAATCGCGCTCAACTGATATTGCATGACGATGCATTCCATATGAGGAGGAAAATCCAGTGTCCACATCCTTAAACGGCAAGCGCGTGCTTGTGACTGCCGCAGCCCAAGGCATTGGCCGTGCCAGCGCTTTGGCATTTGCCGGTGCCGGTGCCGATGTTGTTGCCACCGACATCAATGAGGCTGCCCTTTTCGATTTATCAAGTACTCCCAACATCACCACGCGCCTGCTGAACGTGCTGAAAGATGATGAGGTCAAAACCGTCGTTGCCGAGACCGGACCTTTTGACGTTCTGTTCAATTGTGCAGGCTTTGTCCATGCGGGGTCGGTGCTCGACATGTCTGAGAGCGACCTGACCTTTGCTTTCGATCTCAACGTCCATGCCATGGTGCGCACCATCCGTGCGGTTCTGTCCGGCATGCTTGAGCGCGGCGATGGGGCCATCATCAACATGTCATCGGTCGCTTCCAGCATGAAAGGCGTGCCCAACCGCTGCGCTTATTCCATCACCAAAGCAGCCGTCATTGGTCTCACCAAATCGGTGGCCGCCGAATATGTATCGCAAGGCATTCGCTGCAATGCCATCTGCCCCGGCACGGTGGAAAGCCCATCGCTACAAGACCGCCTGAAAGCACAAGGCGATTACGAAACCGCGAGAGCGGCCTTCATTGCCCGCCAACCCATTGGGCGCCTCGGCACACCAGAGGAAATCGCAGACCTTGCAGTTTACCTCGCGGGTGCCACCTATACCACCGGCCAAGCCTACGCCATTGATGGCGGCTGGACGCTTTAAACAGAAAAGGAATATCCCATGAAACTCATGCGCGTTGGCCCAATTGGCCAGGAAAAGCCCACTATCCTCGACAAAGACGGCAAAATTCGTGACCTTTCCGCCCATGTGCCTGATATTGGCGGGGCTGCAATTTCACCAGAAGGACTGGCAAAAATTGCTGCACTCGACCTCTCCACTCTGCCAGAGATTACGGAGAGCCGTATCGGCGCTTGCGTGGCTGGCACGGGCAAATTCATCTGCATTGGCCTGAATTTTTTTGACCACGCCGCCGAAACCGGTGCGACTGTTCCGCCAGAGCCAGTGATTTTCATGAAGGCCACCTCGGCAATTTGCGGCCCAAACGATGATGTCCTGATCCCACGCGGTTCGGAAAAGACCGACTGGGAAGTTGAGCTGGGTGTGGTGATTGGCAAGGCCGCCAAATACGTGTCTGAAGCTGATGCACTGGATTATGTCGCGGGCTATTGCGTATCGCACGATGTGTCGGAACGCGCCTTTCAGTCCGAGCGGTCTGGTCAGTGGACCAAGGGCAAATCCTGCGACACCTTTGGCCCCATTGGCCCATGGCTGGTGACGAAGGATGAAATCGCTGATCCGCAGAACCTGAAAATGTGGCTGACGGTGAACGGCGAAACCATGCAAAATGGCTCATCCACCACCATGGTGTATGGCGTGGCCCATGTGGTGTCCTACCTCAGCCAGTTCATGAGCCTGCACCCCGGCGATGTGATTTCGACAGGCACGCCTCCCGGCGTTGGCCTTGGTATGAAACCACAGCGGTTCTTGAAGGCTGGCGATGTTGTTGAGCTCGGTATTGAGGGCCTCGGCACACAGAAACAGACCTTTATCGCCGACGTCTGATCACCCCCAAACAAGGCCAGTTCCATGACCAAAATCACCAGCCTGCGCACAGTTGATCTGCGTTTTCCCACATCCGCCAGTCTCGATGGCTCAGACGCGATGAATCCGGACCCGGATTATTCGGCGGCCTATGTTATTCTCGACACGGATGTGGATGGGCTGGAAGGTCATGGCCTGACCTTTACCATTGGTCGCGGCAACGAAATTTGCTGTGCCGCGATCAAAGCACTGACGCATCTGGTTGTCGGGTTGGATTTGAGCTGGATAGCTGAGAACCCGGGTCGTTTCTGGCGGCATATGACATCTGACAGTCAATTGCGCTGGATTGGTCCCGACAAGGGTGCCATTCATCTGGCCACTGGTGCGGTGGTCAATGCTGTGTGGGACTTGCTGGCCAAGCAGGCAGGTAAGCCTGTCTGGCGGCTGGTGGCAGAGATGAGCCCTGAAGAAATCGTCTCCATCATCGATTTCCGCTACCTCACCGATGCTTTGACGCCGGAAGAAGCCCTTGCCCTCCTGCAAAAAGCAGAAGCAGGCAAGGCAGAACGCATCGCCACCCTCGAACAGGAGGGCTACCCTTGCTACACCACTTCCGCTGGCTGGCTGGGCTATGACGACGAGAAATTACGCAGGCTGTGCCATGAAGCCATTGATCAAGGCTTTACCCATATAAAAATGAAAGTCGGGCGCGATCTGGAAGACGACAAACGCCGTTTGCGCATTGTGCGCGAAGTGATTGGCGATGACCGTTTCATGATGATTGACGCCAATCAGGTTTGGGAGGTCAATCAGGCAATTGACTGGATCAAGGAACTGCAACCCTACAAGCCCTTCTTTATTGAAGAACCCACCAGCCCCGACGATATTTTTGGCCACAAAGCCATCCGCGAGGCTATTGCCCCTGTGAAGGTCGCAACCGGAGAAATGTGCCAAAACCGCATTGTGTTCAAACAGATGATTGCGGGTGGTGCCATTGACATCGTGCAGATCGACAGTTGCCGCATGGGTGGCTTGAATGAAGTGCTGGCTGTGCTGCTGATGGCCGCAAAATATGGCCTTCCTGTCTGGCCCCATGCGGGTGGCGTGGGCCTATGCGAATATGTGCAGCATCTCTCGATGATTGATTACATTGCCGTGTCCGGCACCAAACAGGGTAGGGTGATTGAATATGTTGATCACCTGCATGAGCATTTCATGGATCCGTGCGTTATCAACAATGCAGCCTACGTGCCACCATCAAAGCCCGGGTTTTCGATCGAGATGAAGCCGCAATCCATTGCCGACTATACGTTTCAACCGGGATGAGCCATTGCTCTTCACATCGCTTGGACGTCCTGCTCAGATCATACTTGGATTGAGAAAACGAACCCTCTGGATGGTCGATCTACGCGGGGACATTCCGAACAGCCACACAGTCATCTGAGTCAGAAGCTGGATACTGCTTTTCGCTTCTGTTATGTGACCGGCTACTGCATAATTCCTTAAATAGACTCCGATTAAGGAATTATGCAGTAGCCGGTCGGCACATCGCTGGCAGAAGGATAGGGAGTGTTTGGCTATCCTGCTGGGCAGTTGTTGCTTGTTCAGTGGCCGTTGCTCTGCGACTTGGCTCGCCGTCCAGATACAATCGGCAATCAGTTGAGGGCTGAGGTTAACGGGCACGGAGTGAATGACACTTGCTGGAACCATCGCAATTTCGCCGACGTTGAGAAGCTCTTCAGCGCTCACACGTTCACGTCTCAGATCGGCCAGTGTGGTGGGCAACCCGATATCCTGGCAGAAATCAATGGCTTCGTGAATGTCACCAAGGGATCGATTTTCTAGAGTCTGTCAGGTTCAGATTGAACCAAACAGACTCTAAATACTCTTATTTTCGTTTGTCTTTTCGGGAAAACCGGGTTCCACTTTTCCCTGACAAACTCTAATGCCTTGCCACCGCCGATGCCGACAACCACGCCTGCACCGGTTGCTTTTCCCTCAGCGATGCGGCGTGCAACTTCCCTATTGGAGGTCTCGCCACCAAATTTGACGAAATGGCTTTTGACACCCGCAGCGGTCAAATTGTGCTCAATATCCAGTTTCAAGGTCTCCCAAAAGAAACTGTCGTTGATCACACCGGGGCCCAGCACATAGCGAAGTGGTCCGCCATATCCACGTGGGGTCATGTTCGTTGTCCTTTTTTCTGTAAGGGTTTTGTGGTCAGCGTAGCGTCATGCCGCCATCAATGGTTAGAATTTCACCGGTGGTAAACGAGGCCGCATCACTGGCGAAATAAACAACCGAACCAGCCAGATCATCCACAGAGCCAATGCGGTTTTGCAACAGCTCCCTTTTCCCAATAATCGCGCACCACGTCGGGATGGTCGCGCAAAACGTCATCTGTCAGCTCTGTGCGGATATAGCCGGGGGCAATCGCGTTGACGCGAATATTGTGCTCTGCCCATTCGGTTGCCAAGGCTTTGGTCAACATATGTACGCCCGCCTTGGATACGTTATACGCCGAGTGGCGGAACGGCCAGTTGACGATGCGCCCGGACATGGAGCCTATGTTGATGATGGAGCCGCTTTTTTGCGTGATCATCTGTTTGCCAACATGCTTGGAAACCAAAAAACACCCCATCCAGATTGACCGTTATGGTCTGACGCCAATTGTCGAGGCTGCAATCTTCCGCAGGGGCTGGCAGCACAATGCCCGCATTGTTGACGAGAATATCAATGCGGCCCCAGCGGTCCACAACCGCTTTGGCATGCGCTGCAGATCAGCCCCGTCGGCGGCCAGCACTTGCGCCAGTGCCTGACCAATGCCACGGGAGCCACCTGTAACGATGGCCTTCCACCCTGTGAGGTCGAAGAGTTTTTGGTAATTGTGCGCTTGTATATTCATGGCCAATCGCGGGGTAGGGCAGGGGCCGGAGCGTGGCGGTTCCGTTGGATCAAGCCCGGCGGTGCCGTGGGTGCCCATCAAACGTTCCGCCACAGCGTAATAGGGCTCGAACTCGTCATAAGAAACCGGCCACGCCGCCTTCATGCTGCAAATCTTCGAAATCTTCCCTGCGAAAGCGTAGGGTGGCGGCACCAAAGAATTTGCTGTTGCCACCAACGTAATAATAGGTGCTGGGGTTGAAGGACTGGCCGTTCTTGTCGCGCCATTCTTCCTTTGTGGCATATTTCTTCTCGTGAAAGACGGCGTCCACGCTCCAGTTATCGTCTTCTCGCGGCAGTCGCGGGCCGCGCTCCACAATCAGGATATTTCGCCCGGATTCGGCAGGGCGATTGGCCAAAGCGCCACCGCTAACACCGGCACCAATGATAATCACATCGTAAAATGTCTTCAGCTCGCTCATGATGTCTCCTCCCGTGATTGAGCACCCTTCTCCTCGTCAAAGGGTCTCGTCACATGATTGCGCCGACCTGCCACGGCACAAATTAGAGTTTGTCAGGGAAAAGTG
>DNPN01000147.1 GCA_003501385.1 Rhizobium sp.
TCGTCTGGGTCAACACCTACCGCGCCGTCTCTCCCATTGCACCCTTTGGCGGTTATGGCCTGTCCGGCCATGGGCGCGAAGGTGGCATGGCCGCCGTGCTGGATTACACCCGCACCAAAACCATCTGGCTTAAAACCTCCGATGATCCGTTCCCCGATCCATTTGTGATGCGGTGAACGACCCATGCCCCGAACGGAATGGCTCATAAGAAGCAATCAGCGTTCGGGTAACGCAAGTTTAGCAGCATCAAAACAAGGACACGGGAACATGAAAAACACAACCATCATTGCATCACTGGCCCTGTTACTGGGAGTATCAAGCCAGACGTTTGCCGCAGACATGGTCTTCACCAGCTGGGGCGGCACCACGCAAGACGTGCAAAAATCGGCTTGGGCCGATCCATTCACGACCAAAACCGGCATCAAGGTGCTTCAGGACGGCCCAACCGATTACGGCAAAATCAAAGCCATGGTCGAAGCCGCTGGCGTCACTTGGGATGTGGTTGACGTAGAAGGCGATTATGCCATTCAGGCCGGAGCCAATGGCTTGTTGGAAAAGCTCGACTTCAAAACCATCGATAAAACCTCGCTCGACCCCCGCTTTGTCACCGATTACTCGGTGGGCAGCTTCTATTATTCCTTCGTCATCGGCTGCAACAAGGACGCCGTTGCCGCCTGCCCAAAGACTTGGGCTGATCTGTTTGACACCAAAAAATTCCCCGGCAAGCGCACATTCTACAAATGGTCGGCCCCCGGCGTGATTGAAGCGGCGCTTCTGGCCGATGGCGTTCCCGCCAACAAGCTCTATCCGCTGGATCTGGACCGCGCCTTCAAGAAACTCGACACCATCAAATCCGATATTGTCTGGTGGTCCGGCGGCGCGCAATCGCAGCAATTGCTGGCCTCTGCCGAAGCCCCGTTTGGTTCTTTCTGGAACGGCCGTTTGACCGCACTTGCAGCAACGGGCGTGAAGGTTGAAACCTCTTGGGCGCAAAACATTACGGCTGCCGATGCTTTGGTCGTTCCTAAGGGCGCGAAGAACAAAGAAGCAGCCATGAAGTTCATCGCCTATGCCACCTCGCCCGAAGGGCAGGCCGAAATGGCCATTGGCACCGGCTATGCGCCAACCAATATCAAATCTCCGTCCATTATGGACCCGAATGTTGCCTTGACACTTCCCGACCAGCAGACAGACTCTCAGATCAATGCGGATATGGCATACTGGGCCAAGAACCGCGATGACATCGGTACCCGCTGGTACGCATGGCAGGCCAAATAATCTTTAGCCTTACGAGAAAGGGGATCGTCGCGCGTGCGGCAATCTCCTTTCATGCGGATATGTTGGCCCTATGCGGCACAAACAAAAAGGGGTGTTGGCCATGGCGTCTGTTGAGCAGGCTTCAGTTGCAAGCGGGAGCAGTCAGCCTCCCGGCTTTAGACTGGGCAATTTTTCTGCAACCCTGCCAGCCTTGGTGCTGATCCTTGTGTTTTTCGTCCTTCCGGTGCTGGCTCTGCTCAGTCGCAGTATTACAGAACCCGTTTTTGGCTTTGGCAACTATGCGCAATTGCTTGGCAGTTCGACCTATCTGAAAATATTCTTCAACACGTTCTTTGTGGCTGCTGTTGTGACAGTGATTTCGCTCGTCATTGGCTTTCCCGTCGCGTGGGCTCTTGCCATCATGCCGCAACGCCTTGCAAACGTGGTGTTTGCCATTGTGCTGTTGTCGATGTGGACCAACCTTTTGGCGCGAACCTACGCATGGATGGTGCTGCTTCAGCGCACCGGGGTGATCAACAAGACGCTGATGGGCATGGGCCTGATTGATAAACCACTGGCCATGGTCAACAATCTCACGGGCGTGACCATCGGCATGACCTATATCATGCTGCCATTCATCATCATTCCGCTCTATGGTGTGATCCGCAAGATTGACCCCGCCATTTTGCAGGCCGCAGCCCTGTGCGGTGCCACCCGGTTTCAGGCGCTCATTCACATCCTTCTGCCGCTTGCAGCACCCGGCATGATCTCCGGTGCCTTGATGGTGTTTGTGATGTCGCTTGGCTATTTCGTCACACCATCGCTGCTGGGCGGCACATCCAATATGATGCTGGCCGAATTGATCGCCCAATTCGTGCAATCGCTCGTCAATTGGGGCATGGGTGGCGCCGCAGCCCTCGTTTTGCTGGTGGTCACACTCAGCCTCTATGCCCTGCAACTGAAATTTTTCGGCGTGGCCGGGCAGGAGAGGGCATAACATGCTGCTCAATTTTCAAAGTCTCGGTTGGTGGAAGTGGGCTTTGCTGACCATCACCTTCCTCATCGCCGCCTTCCTGCTTTTGCCCATTGTGTTCATTGCCGCTTTATCCTTCGGCTCGTCACAATGGCTGATTTTTCCGCCTCCATCATGGACGATGAAATGGTATCAGGCCCTTTTTAACGATGCCCGCTGGCTGGATGCCGCATGGACAAGCTTTAAAATCGCGCTGATGGTCACCGTTCTGTCAGTGCTGATCGGCTTGGTCGCAGCATTTGGTCTGGTGCGAGGCCGATTTGTGGGTCGCAACACACTCAACGCACTGTTCATGACACCCATGATCCTTCCCGTTGTGGTGCTGGCCGTAGCCCTCTACGCCCTGTTTCTGCGCATGGGTTTGAACGGCACAACATTTGGCTTTGTCATCGCCCATCTTGTCGTGGCTCTGCCGTTTTCAATCCTCGCACTGACCGGCGCGCTGCAAGGCTTTGACAAATCCATTGAAGATGCCGCTGTGCTGTGCGGCGCATCCCCCTTGAAAGCCAAAATCCTGATCACCCTGCCATGCATCAGCCACGGGCTGTTCTCTGCAGCCATCTTTTCCTTCTTGACCTCCTGGGATGAAGTGGTTCTGGCCATTTTCATGGCCAGCCCAACTCTGCAAACATTGCCGGTGAAAATCTGGGCCACGCTGCGCCAGGATCTCACACCGGTCATTGCCGCGGCCTCCACCCTTCTGATTGCAGTGACCATTGTGCTGATGCTGGTTGCGGCGCTGGTGAAAAAAGGACTGAAAGCATGACCCCCTTTCTCGAAATCCGCGGCATTCGCAAACAATATGGCCCCGTGGTCGCGGTGCATGATGTCAACCTCACCGTCGGCCATGGCGAGTTCATGACCTTTCTCGGCCCATCCGGCTCTGGCAAAAGCACAACACTCTATATATTGGCGGGTTTCGAGCCCCCAACCCGTGGCGATATGCTGCTCAAGGGTAAGACCATCCTGAATACGCCATCCCATCAGCGCAACATCGGCATGGTGTTTCAGCGCTACACCCTGTTTCCACACTTGTCTGTCGGCGAAAACATCGCCTTTCCGCTGAAAGTGCGCGGTTGGTCCAAGGCGGCTATCACCGAGCGCGTGCGCCAAATGCTCACGCTTGTGCGCCTCGAAGGGTTTGAAGATCGCAAATCGGCACAAATGTCCGGCGGCCAGCAACAACGTGTCGCACTGGCGCGCGCCTTGGCCTACGACCCTCCGGTGTTGTTGATGGATGAACCTCTCTCTGCGTTGGACAAAAAGCTGCGCGAAGAAATTCAGCACGAAATCCGCCGTATTCACCAGCAAACAGAGGTCACAATCCTCTATGTCACCCATGATCAGGAAGAGGCGCTCCGCCTTTCAGATCGGATTGCAGTTTTTTCTAAAGGCGTGATTGACCAAATCGGCACGGGCGAACAACTCTACGCCAACCCATCAACACGGTTCGTAGCCGAATTTATTGGCGATAGTGATTTCCTTCCCTGCCGATTGCTTACCAATCAAAACGGACGCGCCAATATTGCCCTCTCCGGCGGCATGACAATCACCGATGTTCCGCTGCACGGGAGCGCGCTCAGTGACAGCGAGGTCCAGCTCATGCTGCGACCAGAACGCTTGTCTCTTTCGATCCAGAAACAGGATCAGGCTATTCCGGCCAAAATTGACGATATCACCTTCCTTGGCAGTCACGTCCATGTTGCAACACGCACAGTGGAAGGCACTATTGTCTCCGTCCGCCTGCCTTTTGGACATCAAGCACTGTCGGGCATCGCGCGCGGTGTTGAAGTGTGGCTAACGTTCGAGCCTAATTCGGCTCATGTGTTCACCGTATAGAACCAACACCCCCAAAACGTCATAAAAACTAACACAAACAGCGGCTTATTTGTTTTGTGATAAAATTATAACGGGGCGTGTTGACATATCGGGGAGTTGGCCCTAGAACCCGCCTCACAGCAGACGGAGCGGCGTCGCGGAAGCGACGAAGGGTTCTGTTGACTGTAAGCTCACAGAGAGA
>DNPN01000238.1:0-145 GCA_003501385.1 Rhizobium sp.
GCGGCGTCGATCACCATCACGGCCGCATCCACAGCCGTGAGCGTGCGATACGTATCATCGGCAAAATCTTCGTGGCCGGGGGTGTCGAGAATGTTGAAAACATTGCCGTCATATTCAAAAGTCATCACCGAGGTGACCACCGAGA
>DNPN01000238.1:390-11224 GCA_003501385.1 Rhizobium sp.
TCATCACCGAGGTGACCACCGAGATGCCGCGCTCACGCTCGATCTTCATCCAGTCGGATCGGGTCTGGATGCGGTCTTTCTTGGCTTTGACTTCTCCGGCCAGCTGAATCGCGCCGCCGAACAGCAGCAGTTTTTCTGTCAGCGTGGTTTTACCAGCATCCGGGTGCGCAATAATAGCGAAGGTGCGGCGGCGGGAGACCGCCTCTGCGAGCGTTTCGGCCATATGAGGAATTCCTTTTAACTGGCCGGTTATCTAGCGTTTCGGCGCTCAATATGCAATTGACATCCGCAAACAAAGGATACCCCATGCACGATACATCCGCGCCCCGCCTTCATCTCAAGCGCCTGCCCCATGGTGAGGGGCTGGAATTACCCGCCTATGAGACCGCAGGCGCTGCTGGCATGGACCTGCGTGCTGCCGTGTCGGACACTGAACCTTTGACCCTTGCGCCGGGAAAACGCGCTCTGGTGCCAACCGGGTTGATCATGGAAATCCCGCAAGGGCTTGAAGCCCAGATCCGCCCGCGCTCGGGCCTCGCTTTTAAAAACGGCATCACCTGCCTCAACACCCCCGGCACCGTCGATAGCGATTACCGCGGCGAGGTCAAAGTGCTGTTGATCAATCTCGGCGAGGATGATTTCATCATCACCCGTGGCATGCGGATTGCGCAGATGGTGATTGCGCCGGTAACGCAGATGCAGGTGCTTGAGGTGCGGGAGACCTCCGACACGTTGCGCGGTGCCGGTGGATTTGGCTCCACCGGGGTTTGATTGAGGACATATGCTGAAAGGGCTGACATTCCGGCAAAACTACTTCGATGATCCGGCAGGCCTCCGAGGGCTTACCGACCTCTTGCAAGACATATTCGGCATCGACATCGGACTGTTGCAGCAATTTGGTGGCCTTGATCCATCAAGCATGCCGTTTGGCTATTTTGATGATGCGGGACGATGTGTCGCCAATTTTTCGGCTTTCAGCATGCCCCTTATCGTCAACGGCAAAATGATCAGAGCGACCGGGTATCAGTCTGGCGCTGTTCGGCCGGAGTTTCGAGGACAGGGCCTCTACCGAGACCTCATGCAAAGGGCTTTTGCGTGGGCGCATGCCTCTGGTTCAAACGTTGGCCTGCTTTTAACCAAAGAGCCATCACTCTATGAAAAGTTTGGCTTTCACACCTTACCGCAACACAAATTTTGCGGGCCAACGCCAGAGTTCCGGCCGATCGAAGGAGAGGTGCGGCACCTCAATCTGCAAACACGTGCAGATGTCGTGATTATCGACAGTCTTCTGAGCAACCGACAACCCGTCTCCAATCGCTTTTCCATTGTCCGCCAGACGGAAATGTTTTTCTTCAATGCCGAGTGTGACCCACCCATAACACTCAGTCTGATACCAAAACTGAATGCCGTCATTGCCTGGAAACTTACCGAAGACGCTGGCTTGATGCTTCTGGACATTGCAGCACCCCAAATACCGCCTTTGAGCGCAATTCTGTCATGCCTCAATGTTCCAGCGGGACGGGTTGAAGTCTGCTTCCCAACGGATCGGCTTGGGTGGGAGGGGCAACCTGTTGCTTATGATGGCGCATGTTCATTGATGAGCTCTGGCATGGCTCATGAGACAATCATGGAGCCATTTATGCTCTCGCCGATGGCTGAATTTTAGAGTTTGTCAAGGAAAAGTGGGACCCGGGTTTCCCGAAAAGACAAACGAAAACAAGAGAGTTTAGAGTCTGTCTGGTTCAATCTGAACCTGACAGACTCTAAAGTGCTCCGCGATGAATCGATTGCGGCATCGTTCGTCCCACACGATGCCGCAGAACGCCAAGTTTAATTCGTCTGGGCGCTATCGGTCCATGACGGCGGAGCGCCCACGGCACCCGCCACGAAGCCACCAACACCCGGCGCTCTGCCAAAGGCATCGCAAGCCGCATATTTCGGCGCGCCGCCGAACTGCGACTTTAGCTTCTGGCCAGAGGGCAGATTGAGGCTGACACCCGAGGTTTTCTTGCCTTTCACCAGCATTTTGGAAAAGTCATTGGCAAATGTACCGGCCAGCCCGTAAGCATCGCCAACCTCGGAAACGCGCGCCCCGTTGGTGATGGAGTTGGCTCCTCGAGACCAGACAATCGCGGCATGCTGCACACCCGTTGCATCGACGGCTTCGGCTTCGACGGCAAGCCCACCCAGGCCGATGGGAAGACGCGGAACCCCCACAGGCAGCACGGCTGAGGTTCCCAGCGAGGTCACTTTGGAAATACCCGCCGCCACCTTGCCGGTTGGCACAATGTCAGTGATCATGGCTCTGACGGTAAGATCGGCAGGCTCGCCCGGCCCCACAACCCTGTATTTATCGCTCAAGCCAACGCAAAGAGCTCGATCAAGGGCATTGGATACCAACTTGTCTTCGCCGGGCTTTTTAATTTTCGCGGCGGCGGTTGGCGAGATCTTCGTGGGCAAAATCGCAACCGATTTTGCAGAGAGGAGCTCGGGCGTATCGGCAAATGTGCGTGACTTGCTCAAATTGCCCTCAGCAGGGCCTAATCGATTGTAAGACGATAACGATCCCGATTCCTTGAGAGGAACCGAACTGCAACCGACAACACCAAGACCCACAAAAAGCGAAACAACAGTAAAGGCAGAAGAATGAAGAGGAGATTTAACCGAGCCGACAGAGACTGTTTCTGTCAAAATTTTATCCATTATGTGTCGGGCCTTTTCATGTGTTCGGTTCAGTTTTGACATTCAGAAATGCAACCGATGACGCGCCGTCAACAATGCGCTCCACCACTGGCCCGCGCAAAATGACGGTCTTTTATTCAACCGCACGGCCATAATGATGACGAAACCTACACTTCAACACTTGGACTTTTTTCAGGCGCGTTTTTGGCAGAATGCAGGAAGATCCCGTTAAAATGACGATAGCCTCTGGAACATGATTATCTCTGCGCTTGCGTTGCCATGCGCACCGCCAAGGTGGCCAGCACGGTTGCCATCAACCAGCGCTGCATCACCATCCACAAAGGACGGCGGCCCAGAAACACGGCGATGGAACCTGCCATCAGGGCAATCAGTCCATTGACTGTGATGCTGACAACAATTTGGGTCAAACCCAACACGAGGGATTGGGTGAAAACGCTGCCGCGTGCCGGATCAATAAATTGCGGCAGCAAAGACAGGTACAGCACAGCCACCTTTGGATTGAGCAAATTGGTGACCAAGCCCATGACAAACAGCCGTTTCGGGCTGTCTTTGGGCAGTTGCCGCACCTGAAAGGGCGAGCGGCCACCGGGCTTGATGGCCTGCCATGCCAAATAGGCCAGATAGGCGGCACCTGCCAGTTTCAGCGCATCATAGGCGTAAGGTACCGCCATCACCAGCACGGTAATCCCCAGCGCAGAGGCCAGCATGTAAAACAAAAAGCCCAGCGCCACGCCACCCAGCGAGATCAACCCGGCCATCGGCCCCTGACAGATGGAGCGCGACACCAGATAGATCATATTGGGGCCGGGTGAGAGCACCATGCCAAGGCAGATCAGCGCGAAAGCAACAAGCGAGGCGGTGGCGGGCATGGGTAACTTTCTCACATACTCTTCAGTCCTTGATAAACAGGGCCCTTGAGATTTCGCAATGAATATTGTGTCACCATTGCAAGTTTTGAGCGCTGGCGTTAGCTTCGCTGAATTGAGAGGATGCGCCATGACCATCACCACCATATTGGCCTATGCGGGGGCTTTGTTTATTGCCGCAGCCATTCCCGGTCCCGGCATGACCGCCATTGTTGCGCGCGCCCTCGGCTCCGGTTTTCGCCCAACCTTCTTTATGGGGCTGGGGCTGATTTTGGGTGATCTGTGCTATCTCACCGCCGTGATTCTGGGCCTGTCCTATGTGGCGCAGACCTTTGTAACACCGTTTCTGATCATCAAACTCACAGGCACACTCTACCTTGCCTATATTGCCTGGAAGCTCTGGACGGCCGGGCTTTTGCCGCAAGATATTGAGGCGCGTAAAAGTGCGGGCATGGTGGCTTCGTTTTTCTCCGGCCTGTTTGTCACGCTTGGCAACCCCAAAACCATGCTGTTCTACGTGGCGCTAGTGCCAACACTGATCCCGCTCAATGCCATTGGCGTCACTGATTTCTTCGTGCTGGTTGGCACCACCTTTGTGGTTTTGATCAGCGTGCTGATCCCTTATATCGTGCTGGCGGCCAAGGCACGTCTCTTGCTGAAACAACCCTCATTGCTGAAACTGCTGAACCGCACGGCGGCCAGCATTCTGGCCGGAACCGCCGCCTATATCGCCACCCGAACCGTTTGAAATAAACGTTTGATAGTGCCGGGTTTCCGTTGATTTTTTTCTCTTGCAAAGCCGCTGCATAGGCAATGGGTTCTGGCAGAGATCAACGTTTGTGCCTATTGTCGCCTCAAACAGTTTTGATCTGGAGGCACAGACATGTCGGAAGCAAAGAAACCGGGCCGTGGCCGCGTTTACGGCTCCATCACCGAAACCATTGGCGACACACCCATTGTGCGGCTGGACAAGCTGGCCAAGGAAAAGGGCGTGAAGGCGCATCTTCTGGCCAAGCTGGAGTTTTTCAACCCCATTGCCTCCGTCAAGGACCGCATCGGTGTGGCCATGATTGAAAGCCTCGAAGCACAAGGCAAGATCACCCCCGGCAAAACCACGCTGGTGGAGCCAACCTCTGGCAACACCGGCATTGCGCTGGCCTTTGCGGCTGCCGCCAAAGGCTATCGCCTGATCCTGACCATGCCGGAAACCATGTCGATTGAGCGCCGTAAGATGCTGGCGCTGCTGGGTGCCGAACTGGTGCTGACCGAAGGCCCCAAGGGCATGAAGGGTGCGATTGCCAAGGCAGAAGAACTGGCCGCCACCATTCCTGATGCGATTATTCCGCAGCAGTTCGAAAACCCCGCCAATCCCGAAATTCACCGTAAGACCACAGCGGAAGAAATCTGGAATGACACCCATGGCGAGGTGGACATTTTTGTCTCCGGCATCGGCACCGGCGGCACCATTACCGGCACGGGTCAGGTGCTGAAGGCCAAGAAGCCATCTGTGAAGGTGATTGCCGTCGAGCCTGCCGATAGCCCGGTTCTGTCGGGCGGAGCACCCGGCCCCCACAAGATTCAGGGCATTGGCGCTGGCTTTGCGCCTGCCATTCTCGACACCCACATCTATGACGAAATTGTCACCGTGACCAATGATGAAGCCTTTGAAAACGCCCGCCTTGTGGCGCGTCTTGAAGGTGTGCCGGTTGGTATCTCCTCCGGTGCGGCGTTGACGGCAGCCATCAAGGTGGGGCAGCGCGAAGAAAATGCGGGCAAGACGATTGTCGTGATTATTCCGTCATTCGCGGAACGCTATCTATCAACAGCGCTTTTTGCCGGTCTCGGCGAATAAAGAACAAGACCGGCATGATGTTGTCGTGCCGGTCTTTTTTTCAAAAATATACTTTTACGTGAACTTTCAACATATGCACTCAAATACATTTGGAATTTAGGGGCATTTATGCGACAGCGACGTTTTTACGACAACCTGCCTTCCTTCGTCGCGACACAAGATGCACCACCGTTAAGCAAACTGATCTTCACATACATTCTGTCGCTGCTGGTGTTTGCGACCACGCTGGCGCTGCGCTTCTGGATTGATGATTACCTTCTGGGCACATTCCCTTACGTCACCTTTTTCCCCGCTGTCGTCGTGGTTGCGTTCGTGTTTGGCATTCCACAAGGCATCCTGATTGCGATTCTGGGTGGCCTGGCATCGTGGTATTTTTTCATACCGCCCTATTTCACGTTCAGTATGTCAGTCAGCACTGCGATTGCCATGACGCTCTATGTCTTCGTTGTTGTTACAGATATTGGCTTGACCGCATTGATGATGCGCGCATATCGCTCAGAGAAGGCCGCGCGCGCAGAAATGCAACGGCTTGCGGAACATCAGAAGGTGATGGCGCAAGAGCTGGATCACCGGCTGAAAAACATATTTGCCACCATCAGCGCCATTATCAACCTGTCACAGAAACACGCTCATTCCATTCCGCAATTTGCTGCCGCACTGCGGGAGCGATTGAACGCCATGGCCCGTTCAAACCTGTTGCTGCGGGGCTTGCGGTCTGGCGAGGAAACCACAGTCTGCGTCATCATCGCCAAAGCGCTTGAACCTTTCGGCGTGATGGAGACGAAAAAACTGCGTCTGGATGGTCCACCCATCCCGGTGAGTGGACAAGCCGTGATCCTTCTCAGCCTTGTTTTGCATGAACTGGGTACCAATGCCGCCAAATACGGGTCTCTTTCCGTGGATTCCGGTGAGATTCACCTAAGCTGGACGCAAGCGAACATCATACAGGCGGATGGCACCCCGTGCGAAATGCTCACCCTTTGCTGGCGTGAGCAGGGCGGACCTGAACCGAAGGCACCGGAACAGGGCAATTCCGGCTTCGGTTCGACACTTGTCCGCCGTGTCATCGCGGCTGTTCGCGGCACCGTTCATATAACCTATGCTCCGACCGGCGTCGTCGCGGAGTTTTCGATTCCGGTTGATGTGATGCACGAGCACGACGTTGCAGCAGACTGAAGTCTGAACCCTTACTCTGACGACCCCACGATGACAAAAGTTCTGCGTCAAGCAGCGGATGTCAAACGTTCTGCTGGAATGCGATAGGAAATTGCCTCGGCCAGGTGCAAACGGCCCAAGGCATCCGCACCATCGAGATCCGCCAATGTCCTCGCCACTTTCAGCACCCGGTGATAGGCGCGGGCAGAGAATTTGAACTTTTCAGCAGCGTCGCGCAAAAGCTGAAGGCCCGCTGGATCAGGGGCTGCCAGCTTTTCAATCAGCGCTGTTGAACAGCGGGCATTCACCATGATCTCGGGCATACCAGCCGCTGCAAAACGCGCAATCTGCCGCTGGCGAGCGCTGTTCACGCGGCGAGCAACATCCGCACTTTTTTCCGCAGCCATCGGCTTGATCAGATCAACCGCCGAAACCGCCGGAACATCAATGCGGATATCAATCCGATCCATCAGCGGGCCGGAGATGCGCGATTGATATTCGGTCACACAACGAATACCGCGCGCGCAGGTGTGGCCCGGTTCTCCTGCCATGCCGCAACGGCAGGGGTTCATGGCCGCAATCAGTTGGAAATTGGCGGGATAGGTAACCCGGTGGTTGGCGCGGGCGATGATGCATTCGCCGCTCTCCAAAGGCTGACGCAGGGCATCCAGCACCTGCGGCGAAAATTCTGGAAACTCATCCAGAAACAGCACACCATGATGGGCAAGGGACGCCTCACCCGGCTTGGCCTTCATGCCCCCACCCACAAGAGCTGCCATGGTGGCGGAATGATGCGGGGTGCGAAAAGGTCTGCGGTCTGACAGCTTGCCACCCGACAAATGCCCGCCGATGGAATGGATCATCGACACTTCCAGCAATTCCGGTGGCGACAACAGCGGCAAAATAGAGGGCATGCGCGCCGCCAGCATGGATTTTCCAGACCCCGGAGGACCCACCATCAAAAGGTTATGACCTCCAGCTGCGGCCACTTCCAGCGCCCGCTTGGCACTCTCCTGCCCACGAATATCGGCCAGATCCGGCAAATTGCCCGCAAGCGCACGACTGGCAGGCAGCGGGCGGGTGAGCACCTGCGTACCCTTGAAGTGGTTGGCCAGCGCAATCAGGCTGCGGGGTGCCAGAATATCAATATCAGATCCAGCCCATGCGGCTTCAGGCCCGCTATCGGCCGGACAAATCAAGCCTTTGTTGAGTGCATTTGCTGCCATAGCAGCTGGGAGCGCCCCGGTGACAGGGGCAATCGTGCCATCAAGGTTCAGTTCACCAATCACCAGATAGTCACTCAGCACATCAGCAGGGATCGCGCCAAGGGCGGCCATCAGGCCAAGGGCAATGGCCAGATCATAATGGGAGCCTTCCTTGGGCAGATCAGCGGGTGCAAGATTGACTGTGACTTTCTTGGGCGGCAGGGCAAGACCCGATGCATGCAGGGCTGCCTGCACCCGCTCACGGCTTTCCGCGAGCGCTTTATCGGGCAGGCCGACAATCTGCATACCAATCTTGCCCGGTGCCATCATCACCTGAACATCGACAGGAACGCCATCAATTCCCTGAAATGCAACTGTTCCGACCCGTGCAACCATCGACCGCCCCTGCCCATCAAAATTCAAATCAATATCTCGGTTCACTTTTCGGAATTTTCCGCAAAATTCCAGAAAATGCGCAATAAATCAGCACCTTAAAATACATGAAACAACCATTCCTTGACGGAAGCGCTCAATTGCATGCAATCATAGCTTTGCATATCTCACATCAAACAACAAGAACAATAAATGAACAAAGTCGCCTATGGCGTGAAAAATGGTTGTATCGGGTTGTAAGATAAGAACAAAACGGGTCAATGATTGCCCTGCATGGATAGCCCAACGCAAAACGCTCCTCTGCAAGCAGCGGAGCGTTGAAAGTCTCACATGGTTTGAAGCGTGTTAGCCGCGCTTTTTCTCAATGGCGTCCCAGAGCAGGCTTGCGATATCGGCCCCGCCAAACTTCTTCACCTCACGAATACCCGTGGGCGATGTCACGTTAATCTCGGTCATATAATCGCCGATGACATCGATGCCCACCAGCAGGAAGCCACGCTCGCGAAGGGCCGGACCAATGCGGGCGCAGATTTCACGCTCGCGGGCTGTCAGCTCAGTTGGCTCAGGTCTACCGCCTGCGTGCATATTGGAGCGGGCATCATGCTCGGCAGGCACACGATTGATGGCCCCCACCGGCTCGCCATCCACAAGAATGATGCGCTTGTCACCCTTGCGCACCGCAGGCAGATAGCCTTGGGCAATGAAGGGTTCGCGGAACATTTGGCCGAACATTTCCATCAAGGATGAGAAATTGCGGTCATCGCGGGTGGAGTGAAACACGCCTGCGCCACCGTTGCCGTAGAGAGGCTTAAGGATAATATCGCCCTGTTCTGCACGGAAAGCAGCAATCTCGGCGGGATCACGGGTGATCAGCGTTGGCGGCATCAGGTCAGCAAATTCGGTAACGAAAATCTTCTCTGGCGAGTTGCGCACCCACGCCGGGTCGTTGACCACCAGCGTTTTGGGATGAATGCGCTCCAACATATGGGTGGCGGTGATATAGGCCATGTCAAACGGCGGGTCTTGGCGCAGCAGCACAACATCCATGGAGGACAGGTCCACGCGCTCAGGCTCACCCAAGGTGTAATGATCACCCTTCACATCGCGCAATTCCATTGGCTCAACGGTTGCAAAAATGCGACCATCGCGCATGGTGAGGCGGTCGGGCGTGTAATGAAACAGCTTGTAGCCTCGATTTTGAGCCTCAAGGCTCATGGCGAATGTTGAATCGCCTGCGATATTGATGGAGGAAACGTGGTCCATCTGGACGGCGACATTGGTAATCTTTGCCATGGTCTATCTCTCGCTGAATGTGAACGAGATGTAAGATGGGAAGGCGCGAAGCGCAACGTCTTGCGCGCAATTTCTACAGCGTCAAAGCCCGCCGCGCGAGGCACCACGCAAGGCATTGCGCAAACGGTAAAGGGTGGCCAATGGTTCTGGGAAGGGTTTGCGCAAAAAGGCAATCTTGCGCACATAGGTCTCAATCCGCCATGTGGCCCAGGTGCCGCCTTTAAAGTAGGCAATATCGCCAGCCCGCAAGATGCGCTCGCTGCCATCTTCTGCGGTCACATGCACCTCGCCTTCCTGAATCACCACGGTTTCATCCCAGCCGAAATACCAGCGGAAGGAACCGGCTGTGCAATCCCATACAGCGGTTGATGAAGCCTCATCGGCGCTTTGGGAGTGGTTGGCAAGCCGAGCTTGCGGATCGCCTTCTAAAATCCAGTCGGGATTGATCGGCGCGGGCTTAAGCTCCACACCATAAGCGTGGGCTGCCACCAAAGGCGGCCCATCATCCGAGGCCCTCAGGCGCGGCATCGCCATCACGACACCTGCAAGCCCGGCCATAAGCATTCTGATCGGCATAAACGTCCCCTGACACCCCATGTCATAGAACATGAAGTATCAGGAAAAGTTCAAGCACAACTTAACATATTCAATCGAATTTTACGGTTTTATGCACCAACATCGACCGGATCGGCCCCAAGCACCATACGCGCCTCGTGAAAGGGCACATCAATGCGACGTCCATCCCGATCGAAGAAATGCAGGCGCTCTGGCCGAATGCCCAAACGCAGCTCATCGCTCAGTTCAACATCCACTGGCAGCGTGGCACACATGGCTTGATCGCCGACAAAGCCATGCACAAGGCGAACGGCACCCAGTTCTTCAACATAATCCACCTTGAACGGCAGATAAGGCTGGCCGGGGGTGGCAATAGAGAGGTCTTCGGCGCGAATGCCCACGGTGACCTCGCCGCTATAGGCGGCTTCGCCATCGAAGGTGAAGCTGATGGGCCAGAGCGACAAGCGGTTGCCATCCAGTCGAGCGGTCAGAAGGTTCATGGCGGGTGAGCCGATGAAGCTGGCCACGAAGGTCGAGGCGGGCTTGTTGTAAACCTCCAAAGGCGTGCCGATCTGCTCGATGCGGCCACCGTTGAGCACCACCAGACGATCCGCCAGCGTCATGGCTTCCAGCTGATCGTGGGTCACATAGATCGATGTGGTGGCAAGGCGGCGTTGCAGTTTGCGGATTTCCACCCGCATCGACACGCGCAACTTGGCATCAAGATTGGAAAGCGGCTCGTCAAACAGAAACACGGCAGGCTTGCGCACAATAGCCCTGCCCATGGCCACGCGCTGGCGCTGACCACCCGA
>DNPN01000238.1:11476-12145 GCA_003501385.1 Rhizobium sp.
TGGCGCTGACCACCCGACAGGGCGCGGGGTTTGCGGTCCAGATAAGGCTCCAGTTGCAGCATTCGGGCGGCTTCTGCCACGCGGGCTTCAATCTCATCCTTGGGTGTTTTGCGGTTTTTCAGGCCATAGGCGAGGTTCTGCCGCACGGTCATATGCGGATAGAGCGCATAGTTCTGAAACACCATGGCGATGTCGCGGTCTGCCGGTTCAACTTGGTTGACCACACGATCGGCAATGCGCACCACACCTTCCGAGATGCTTTCCAGCCCGGCGACCATGCGCAGAAGCGTGGATTTGCCGCAGCCAGAGGGACCGACCAGCACGATGAATTCGCCGTCGTTGATCTGGATGTCCACGCTGTTCACAGCACGCACACCGCCGTCATAGATCTTGGAGACCTGATTGATATCGATGGAAGCCATTGGACTGTCCTTTACTTGTCGGTTTCGGTGAGGCCCTTGATGAACCAGCTCTGGAACACCACCACGATGATGATCGGGGGCAGCATAGCGAGCACGGCCATGGCGAAGGCTTCGTTATAATCGGGAATTTGTGCGCCCACCCAGACCTGAAGGATCTGCTTGATACCGCGCATCAGCGTATAGAAGCTCTCATCCGTGGTCATCAGCATCGGCCAGAGATATTGGTTCCAGCCATAGACGAACATGA
>DNPN01000238.1:12397-23652 GCA_003501385.1 Rhizobium sp.
AGCCATAGACGAACATGATGATGAAGACTGCAGCAATCATGGTGCGCGACAGCGGAATGAGAATGTCGATGAAGAATTTGAACGGACCAGCGCCGTCAATGCGGGCCGCTTCCAGAAGTTCCTCTGGCACGGATTTGAAAAACTGCCGAAAGAAGAAGGTGCCGGTGGCAGAGGCCAGAAGCGGCAGGATCAAGCCGGTGTAGGAGTTCAAAAGCCCCAGATCACTCGCCACTTTATACGAGGGGATGATGCGCACTTCCAAAGGCAACAGCAGGGTGGTGAAGATGATCCAAAACGCCAGCGTGGCAAAGCGAAAGCGGAAATAGACAATGGCGTAAGCAGCCATCATTGACAGCACAATCTTGCCGATGGCAAAGCCAAGGCCGAGGATCAGCGAATTGAGCAACATGCTGAGACCCGTGACCTTGCCGTTAAAGCCGGTCTGGGCAAACAGCACCTTGTGATAGGTCTCACCCAGATGCCCGCCCATGGAGAGCATCAGGCCCTTCTGGTGAATTTCCGCCGCCGTATGGGAGGACGTGGCAAAGGCCACCACCAGCGGGCCAATCATCACAATCACGCCGAGGATCAGAATCACATGGTCGAAGAGTTTGGTTTTATACATGGTCTTCTCCTCAACCGTAATGGACGCGCCGCTCGATGAAGCGGAATTGAATCATGGTCAAAACCAGCACGACGACCATCAAGATCACCGATTGCGCCGAGGATGAGCCGATGTCATTGCCACGGAAACCATCGAGATAGACCTTATAAACCAGCGTAATCGGGTTATCGGCGGCCTTGTCCTTGACGATCACGTCGATCACCGCAAACGTATCGAACAGCGAATAAGTCATATTGACCACCAGCAGAAAAAACGCCGTTGGCGTCAAGAGCGGCATGGTCACTGTCCAGAACCGGCGCGTGCCGGAGCGGCAATCCAGTGTCGCGGCTTCGCGCACCGAAGCCGGAATGCCTTGCAGGCCCGACAGGATAAAGATGAAATTGTAGGGAATCTGGTTCCACACGGCAATCGCCACCATGGCAAAGGCGGTGTCGAAATAGTTCAGGCCCACCTTCATATCCCAGCCAAACAGGGCCACGAATTTCACAAAGGGGCCGATGTGTTGATCAAAGAACATCATGCCGATGAGGCCAGCAACAGGCGGCGCGATGGCATAGACGACGATCAGCAGGGTCTTGTAGGCTGATTGTCCACGGATCACGGCATCAGCCTTGACGGCAAGCACGGTTCCGATCGACAGCACCAAAAACGTCACCACAACACTGAAGCAGACCGTAAACAGCGCGATTTTGCGATATTCGGTTGAGCTGAACATATCGGCATAATTGGCCAACCCCACGAAGGTCGAGCCAAAGCCGAACGGGTCTTCAATGTAAAAAGACGACTGAATGGCCTGCACTGCTGGCCAATAGAAGAAAATGGCCACAATGCAAAACTGCGGAGCCAGGAAGAAATAGGGCAAAAATCGCGAGTTGAACTGAACACGCTTCATCGCGGCAACCTTTCAAAGCAAGTCCCGGAGGCGATAAATCGCCTCCGGGTGACATCATGTCTGAGGTGTCAGGGTTCAGCCTGCTGTCTTGGCAAAGCGTGCCAGGATTTCGTCAGCTTCCTTCTTGATGGTTTCCATCGCAGCCTTTGGCGTGGTTTCACCTGAGAAGATCTTGTTGTATTCGCGTTCCATCACCGAGCGGATCTGTGGATAGAAACCAAGGCGATAGCCCTTGTCCCATTCGCCGCCTGGAAGCTGAAGCTGCTTGATGCCGACTTCAGCAACAGGGTTCTTCTCGTAGTAACCTTCCTTTTTGGTCAGCTCATAAGCCGCCGTGGTGATGGCAACATAACCCGTGGCTTCGTGATAGAACTTCTGGATTTCAGGCGAGGTCAGGAAGTTGAAGAAAGCGGCTGTGCACTTGTTTTCAGCTTCAGACTTGCCGGACATGGCATAAAGAGCAGCGCCGCCGATGAAGCTATGCACGCCTGCGCCCTTGATGGAGCCCCAGTAAGGCAGGAAGGTTGCGGAAAATGGCATGGAAGCCGTCTTCTGCAAGCCACCGAACGAGCCGGAAGAGCCAACCCACAGAGCAACCTTGCCGTCTTCAAAAGGCTTCTGGTTGTCGTTCCAGCCGGCACCATAGTACGCGAAGAAGCCTGCGTCTTTCCAGGCCTTCAGCTTTTCATACATCATCACATGATTTGGATCGGTGACATTGAGCGTGGTGCCAGCCAAACCGTCATAACCATTGTTGTTGGACGCGAACTGGATGTTGTTGCGCGAGAAGAAGTTCTCGGTGAATTCCCAAGTCAGCTGCGACTGAACCAGCGGAATGTAGCCAGCAGCCTTCAGCTTTGGCGCGATGGCTTCAAACTCTTCCCAGGTCTTTGGAGCTTCAACGCCAGCCTTTTTCAAAGCTTCGGTGTTGGTGTAGAGGATCGGAGCCGAAGAGTTGAACGGCATGCCGATGAACTTGCCGGTCTTGTCGGCGTAGAAATAACGCACGCCTTCAATGAATGCATTGCGGTCAAACTTGTAACCAGCCTTGGTCAACAGATCTTCTGCGGGAATGGTCGCGCCCTTGGCGTTGATGATCGTGGCAGAACCAGCATCGAACACCTGAAGAATGTTGGGCTGATCATGCGAACGGAAAGCAGCGATACCAGCGGCGAGAGCTTCTTCGTAAGAGCCCTTCGACACAGGTGTCAGAACGCATTCGCTCTGGCTTGCGTTGAATTTCTGCGACAATTCATTGATCACTTCGCCGTTGCGGCCACCCATGCCGTGCCACCAGCTGATGTTGGTTGCGGCAAATGATGATGTGGTCGAAACCGTGACGGCCAGTGCCGCCATCGAAAGCTTTTTGAACATGGCTTGATCCTCTCCGCCGATGTGGGGTGAGCAAGCCCTTAGAGATGCTTGATGACAGACACTTGAATGTTTTGTGACAGAATGATTACAAAATGCGAAACAACGACAATACTTAAATTACCCATCTATGAAGCACCGCAAACCGATGCCTTCTCAGGAATTAACTCGCCTTAAACCTTAACTTGAAATTTTAAAGTTTGAACAAAATCCAGTCCAAATCGCGTTTCTCTCTGTGGTCAGCACAACCACAAGGACCAAACCTGTGAAGACAAGATTTGTCTGCTATTTTGCGACTGCGGCGTCCACGCTCTCTGGTTGCGCATCGCAACAGATAGCGCAGAGCATTTATGTCAACAACGGCGTTGGCAGTCAGTACGGCAATTTCGAAATGCATGCCGTGGGCGAGACTGTGAGCCCGACGGGCGACCGTTGCGTCATCTTCGACCAAGATCGCCCTCTCTCAAACGGTTTTGCGCTCCGTGTCAAAACCGAAAGCTGCGGTAACCCGAAAAAAATGGAATGTACGGAAATATCACGGACAGTCATACGGCTTTCGGATAGCAGTCTGAAATCCAGTTGAAATAGCGATTGGAGAGAACTGGGCCGAATTCTAAAAAGCGTCTCTGAGATGAAAAGGCCAGCGTCCCGGCACAATCGCAATAATGTCGCAACGCAAGGACAGACGTGCGGCATCCCGCTGGCGTGATAGCCAGACATCGCCTGCGGCACGAATGCGGCGCTGGCTCTCATAGCCCACCGCATCCACGGCCAATTGCCGGGTGGAGCGGGCTTTGACTTCCACGAAGGCCACCACATGGCCACGGCGGGCGATAATGTCGATCTCGCCCCAGCGGGTTTTGTGGCGCAGCGCCACGATGCGATAGCCTTTCAGCAACAGATAGAGCGCCGCCCAATATTCCGACCAGCGACCGCGCCGCTCGGCCTTTTTGCGCTTTGCATCGGGCGTGAGCTTGCGCGTCATTGCTCCGACTTCAGCTCCAGCAGCCGTTGATACAGCTCTTTGCGCGGCAGGCCGGTTTGCTTTGCAGCTTCTGCTGCCGCCTTGGCGGTTTGCAAGGTCTTGGAGAGTTCGATCAGCAGGCGGTCAATATCGGCAGCGTCGGGGGCGGCTTGCGCAAGCGGCGGGCCAACCACCAGCACGATCTCGCCCTTCACCTGCCGTTCGTCATCATAATAGGCGGATAATTCACCCAGCGTGCCACGACGAAACTCTTCAAAGGTTTTGGTCAGCTCACGGCAAACGCAAGCGGGGCGCTCAACTCCAAGCACCTCTGTGGCAGCGGCAAGAGTTGCGCCAATGCGGTGCGGGGATTCGAAGAAAATCAGGGTGGCGGGTGTGGTGGCCCATTGCGCCAGACGGTCGCGTCTTGCCTTGTCCTTAGTGGGCAAAAAGCCTGCAAACACAAAAGCCTCGCTGGGCAAGCCAGAGCCAACCAAAGCGGCCAAAGGCGCAGATGGCCCCGGAATCGGCACCACTTTCAAGCCCGCTTCCAGCGCCAGTTGGCCAAGGCGATAACCCGGGTCTGACACCAGCGGCGTTCCGGCGTCCGACACCAGCGCCACGGATTTGCCTGCCGCCAAGGCTTCAATCAACTTTGGGCCGACCTCTTCGGCATTATGCTCATGGTAAGCGTAAGGGCGTGTGGTGATGCCGTAACGATCCAGAAGTACGCGGGTGACGCGGGTGTCTTCGCAGGCCAGCACATCGGCACCGGCCAGAACTTCCAATGCACGCAGGGTAATGTCACCCAGATTGCCAATGGGTGTGGCCACCAGATACAATGCCACCTCAAGCGGGCGGGCAGAGACTGCCCTATCGTGAAGGCGGAATGTTTTGGCAGTAACGGATGCCTGCGTATCTTGCGAGTGGGTCAAAGGTCTGGTCGCCGCTTTCATAATTTCAGGGCTGCGTTGTTACCCCGTTATGCGACACCGACACGGCTGCGACAAGCTCATCCCGGCTATCCACAGTGGAAAGAGCAAAACTTCCGCGCTCAAAACCAGTGGGGGCCTTGCAATTGTCGGGTATTTCCTGCCATTTTGCCCGTCCCAATCCTCCGGGCGCGTCTTGCCCGGAACAGGCAGAGCCGATCCTGACAGGGATCGCACAGGTCGAAAGTGGCAGCGTCTATGCGTATTACTCTTGAACGGTCCAACCTTCTGAAATCCCTGAACCACGTTCACCGCGTGGTCGAGCGCAGAAACACCATTCCGATCCTGTCCAACGTGCTGTTGCGGGCAGAAGGCACAAGCCTTGCCATGAAGGCCACCGACCTTGATCTGGAAATCACCGAAGCCACACCCGCCAATGTTGAAGTGGCCGGAGCCACCACAGTACCCGCTCATCTGCTCTATGAAATAGTGCGCAAGCTCTCGGATGGCGCAGAAGTGCTGCTGTCCACCAATCCCGATGGTGCCAGCATGACGGTTGCCTCCGGGCGCTCCAAGTTTACGCTGCAATGCCTGCCGGAATCGGATTTTCCTGATCTCACCGCTGGCAGCTTCAGCCATTCCTTCAAGCTCAAGGCAGCAGACCTCAAGATGTTGATCGATCGCACCCAGTTTGCGATCTCGACCGAAGAGACCCGCTATTACCTCAACGGTATTTACCTGCACACCATTGAGGCCGATGGCCAGTTGAAGCTGCGCGCCGTGGCCACCGACGGCCACCGTCTGGCCCGCGCCGATGTAGAAGCGCCATCGGGATCAGAGGGCATGCCCGGCATCATCATTCCGCGCAAAACCGTGGGCGAGTTGCAAAAGCTGGTCGATAACCCTGATCTGATCGTCAATCTGGAAGTGTCGGATGCGAAAATCCGCCTTGGTATTGGCGAGATCGTACTGACCTCCAAGCTGATTGATGGCACTTTCCCCGATTACCAACGCGTCATTCCACAATCCAACGACAAGGAAATGCGCGTGGATTGCCAAACCTTTGCCCGCGCCGTGGACCGCGTCTCGACGATTTCGTCTGAGCGTGGCCGCGCCGTAAAGCTGGCGATTGGCGATGGTCATTTGATGCTGACTGTCAACAATCCTGATTCCGGCAGTGCAACGGAAGAAGTCGCTGTGGGCTATGATAGCGACGCCATGGAAATTGGCTTTAACGCGAAATATCTGTTGGACATTACTGCCCAATTGTCTGGCGAAGAAGCAATTTTCCTACTGGCCGACGCAGGCTCTCCAACCCTGATCCGCGACACGGCAGGCGATGATGCGCTCTATGTATTGATGCCAATGCGCGTCTGATAAGGCCGTGATTCCTTTAAACTTTGAGGACCCTCAGACATAAAATTTTCACATTTGCGCCATTTTGTCTTGTTTTTGCGACAAATGAAGCAAACATACGATTTACGCACCCGAGGGGCTTGCGAAATGCAATGTGAGGAGATGACGGCCCATGAAGTTCAACCTTAAGGAACGGCTTGAAAAGAAATTCGATGAAGAAATCCGTTTCTTTAAAGGTGTCATGCAGGGACCCAAACAGGTGGGAGCCATCGTCCCTACCTCCGGCATCACCGCGCGCCGCATGGCAAGCATTGTCAATCCAGAATCCGGCCTGCCGGTTCTGGAATTGGGTCCGGGCACGGGTGTCATCACCAAAGCGATTCTCGGGCGCGGGATCGCGCCGGAAAAGCTGGTGTCGGTGGAATATTCTGCCAATTTCTATCAGCATTTGAAGGCGACCATTCCGAGCGTCAACTTCATTCAAGGCAATGCCTTTGACATGGAAAATACGCTGGGGCCGCTGGCGGGTCTGACCTTTGACTGTGTGATATCTGCCGTGCCGCTTTTGAACTTCCCGATGCAGGAGCGCGTGCGCCTTGTGGAAGACATGCTGGATCGCGTGCCCCATGGCCGCCCCTTCATGCAGATTTCCTACGGGCCAATGTCGCCCGTGATTGCCAATGGTGGCAACTATTACGTGCAGCATTTTGATTTTGTCGTGCGCAATATTCCGCCAGCCCAGCTCTGGGTGTATCGGCGTCGCTAATGTTAGCGCTGTACCTTACCCATCCGCAAATTCGCATAGACCCAGATGTTACAGTCCCCCAATGGGGACTGTCGGATCTGGGGCGAGAAAGAACAGTGCTGACCGCAACCCGCCCTTGGGTGCGCCACCTTGGGCGCATCGTCAGCAGTGAGGAAGTAAAAGCCGTTGAGACAGCAGAGATTTTGGCCAAGGCTGCGGGCATAACGCCTGAGCAGGTGGAAGCCATGCATGAAAATGATCGCTCTGCCACGGGCTTTCTGCCGCCGCCAGAGTTTGAAAAAGCGGCTGACTGGTTTTTCGCCCATCCGCAGATGAGTTTTCACGGCTGGGAGCGGGCCATAGATGCCCAAAGCCGCATTGTTGGCGCGGTAGACGCGATTCTCAAAGATCATGATCCCACCATCCCCATCGCCTTCATTGGCCATGGCGGTGTGGGAACCCCGCTGAAATGCCATTTGAGCGGGCAAGCCATTGCGCGATCCGCTGATCAGCCGCCCGGTGGCGGCAATCTCTTTGGTTTCTCCCTTGCAGATCGGCGCGTGTCATGCGAGTGGACCGCCATGGAAGATTGGCAGGGAGATGGCCCATGGATGCGCGCAACCAATTGATCGTCGGTCTGGATGTACCGACCGTTGCACAGGCGGAAAGCTTGGTCTCAACGCTGGGCGATGATGTGCTGTTTTACAAGATCGGCTATCAACTGGCCTTTGCCGGCGGCTTGGAACTGGCGCGAGATCTGGCGCAAAGCGGCAAAAAAGTCTTCCTCGATATGAAACTGCTCGACATTGACAACACCATTGCCTCTGCCGTGGAGAACATCGTCAAGATGGGCATGACCATGCTGACATTGCATGCCTATCCCAAGGCCATGGCTGCTGCTGTTGCCGCCGCCAAGGGCTCCGATCTTTGCCTGCTGGGTGTCACCGTGCTGACCTCGATGGATGATAACGACCTGATAGATGCAGGCTACAGCCATGATGCGGCAAGCCTTGTGCTGCAACGGGCAACGCAGGCGAAAGCAGCAGGCATGGGCGGAATTGTCTGCTCGGCGCAGGAAGCCAGCGCAGTGCGTAAGATCATCGGGCCGGACATGGCGCTGGTCACACCCGGCATTCGCCCCGCAGGCTCTGACAAAGGCGATCAAAAGCGGGTGATGACGCCATTGCAGGCGCTGCAAGCGGGCTCCAGCCATCTCGTTGTGGCGCGCCCGATTACGCAGGCACCAGACCCGAGAGCCGCAGCCGAGGCTATTCTTTCGGAAATGCAGGCCGCCGATTGATCACGGCTATTGGCTCGGGTTCGGCTTGGCCGTGTTGCCCGTCAGGGTATTGTGCTGCCCCATATCGCGGATCAGCCGCAACTCGCCACCCACAATCACATTGTTGGTGATGGTGTTGTAGTCGGCGAAGCTGCGATTGTCCGCCCCGCTGCCAAAGGGTGCTGGCGGATCTTCATCGCAATAGAAGCTCTGCCAGGGCTGGGTCGCATTCATCCATATCGCTGGTCTTGGATGCACAACACCCTGATAGATGAATTTGTTATCCGAAATCCGGTTGTGCTGCGGGGTTTGATGCCGGATCGTGCCGCCCTCGCCGCAATTGCGGTAGAGATAGATGCCACCAAATTCTGCATCGGTGAAACTGTTGTTCTCAATCACATTATGGGCTGAACCATCGACGGCCAGCACTTCGCGGTTGCGTGTGTGAATGTCAAAGCGATTGTCCGCAATGACATTGTGGGCCGACTCTGCATCCAGATAAACCCCCGACCCCTTGGTGGTCCCGCTGATGACGGAATGCGACAAGGTCACCTTTGTGACACCCGGCGAGAGATAGACAGGCACCGGGCCATCGGCAACGATGGTGATATTGTCCAGCAAAATGTCTGAGGGAGCCGCACTTTGCGCAAATTCGGTGTGATTGCGATTGAGCGAGGATTGGCGCACATTTTCCGCCTCACCATTGGGGCCAAGGCCCATGATGCGGATGGAGCCATAAATCTTGCAATTGCGGATGGTGATGTCGTGCGGAACGCTCCATTTTCCGTCTTCGCCTCGCACCGACGAAATCTGAATGGTGGGCGGCGCACCCTTTGGTGGCCGTCCGGAAATTCCAATGATGCCGCCATGACAATCGAGACTGGCACCACTGGCCTCTTCGCCCAGAAAAGCAAGATCCGTCATCACCAGATCATCGTGTTTCAGCTCTATTTTGCAGGCCACGGGCTGAACCAGCGACACATCGTCCGGCACGGAACGCAAGGTGTCATAGAGGGTTGGCGAACAGGGCACGGCACCTGGGGCATGCGCTGCGGGTGCCGCCTGCGCAGCAACAGGTTCACCACCGTTGTTCAGCAGCATGACCAGCAACACAGTATAAAGCGGTTTTGCCACGAATTTTGCCCCTTGCGCGCTTTTCAGAACCGTCACTCCACCTTTGCGACGTCCAATCACAATAGCATATCGCCTTGGACAATCGCGCCGCAACGCAAAAATGCAAATACACCCGCAAAGCCTGTATTGATGCAGCTTGACCGCAGCCCAGATTTCACCGATCACACTTGAGGCAACCAAAGAGGTGATTTGATGGCAAAGGGATACTGGATTGCGCGTGTCGACGTTCATGACGCTGAGCGCTATAAGGACTACGTTTCAACGGCGAAGCCTGCGTTTGAGCGCTATGGGGCCATTTTCCTGGCCCGCGCCGGAAGAACCGAACCCGTGGAAGGCCCTGCTCGTGCCCGTAATGTCGTCATCGAATTCCCATCCTTGCAGGATGCGCTGGATTGCTACAATTCTCCCGAATATCAGGCCGCCGTTAAAATCCGTCAGGAAGCGGCCGACGGCGAGATTGTGCTGATCGAAGGGCAATAAACCCCCGCGCTTATCGCAGCGAAAATAACGAATCTGCTTCACCTCGCAACGCAATAGCGATATGACACAGCAAGACAAACTGGTCTGACGATCCGATCCGCAGGAGCTATTTATGACGTTCGCAAATCTTCCGCCGCTGGTGACTGTTTTCGGTGGCTCCGGCCTCGTCGGTCGGCACGTTGTGCGGGTTCTGGCGCAGCGTGGTTATCGCGTGCGCGTGGCTGTCCGCCGCCCCGATCTGGCTGGCTTTGTGTTGCCTTTCGGCAACGTCGGGCAGATTTCGCTCTCGCAAGCCAATTTGCGCTACAAGGATAGCGTTGTGAAGGCGATTGAAGGTTCGTCTTTCGTTGTCAATTGCGTTGGCATCCTGTTTGAATCCGGCCGCAACAAGTTTGATGCCGTGCAGGATTTTGGCGCACGCACGGTCGCTGAAGCAACAGCGGCGGCTGGCGCTAAGCTGGTTCATATTTCCGCCATTGGTGCGGATGCAAAATCCAAATCGGTCTATGCGGCCAGCAAGGGCCGCGCTGAAGATGCCATTCTGAAGACCCTGCCGGATGCTGTCATTGTTCGTCCGTCTATTGTGTTTGGCCCCGAAGATAATTTCTTCAACAAATTTGCGGCTATGGCACGCTCGCTGCCCTTCCTGCCCCTGATTGGCGGTGGCAAGACCAAGTTCCAGCCGGTTTTCGTGGAAGATGTCGCTGAAGTGGTTAGCAAGGCTGTTGATGGTCAGCTGAAGGGTGGCGTTTACGAGTTGGGCGGCCCGGAAGTTCTGAGCTTCCAGCAATGTCTTGAGGAGATGCTGCGGGTGGTGGATCGTGAAACGCCGCTGGTGTCGATTTCCTTTGGCTTGGCATCGTTTATCGCTGGTGTTGCCTCGGCCATTCCGCTGGTCACACCACCGCTGACCAATGACCAATTGACACTTTTGAAAAGCGACAATGTGGTGTCTGCCGCTGCGAAAGCAGAAGGACGAACATTGGAAGGTCTTGGCATTCACCCAAGATCTGTGGGCGCAATTCTGCCATCCTATCTCGTGCATTTCCGCCCGAAGGGCCAATACAGCCGTTCCGGCAAAGCGGCCTGATACCTGAACCGGGATGCGTCTTCTGTGCCAGCGTTGCACAAAAGACGCATCATTGAATTAGTTCAATTAACCGATGATTCAGTTCAATCTGCTATTGATGTTGCGGTGCGTGATGCGTAAACACGGGTTACCGTAAGGGGTAGCGATT
Organism: Rhizobium sp.; assembly: GCA_003501385.1. Lineage (GTDB taxonomy): Bacteria > Pseudomonadota > Alphaproteobacteria > Rhizobiales > Rhizobiaceae > Allorhizobium. The sequence continues at coordinate 23,414 of DNPN01000238.1, forward strand.
TGAAGCGCTCCTGCCAACAAATTCTATTTTCGGGGTTCATCTTTCATGGGTAAGTCTATCGCACTCTTTTTCGCGTGTGCGGCTTTGGTGATCATCGCAGGTTCTTTCGTGGCACCCACCACGGTTGCGGCCCGCAAGGGCATTTGCAATCCTGCGTATGGCGTTGATCCGTGCAGCACGGGTTCCATTGCACGCTAGAGTCTGTCAGGTTCAAATTGAACCAGACAGACTCTAGACTT
>DNPN01000238.1:23918-26250 GCA_003501385.1 Rhizobium sp.
TTGAGTTTGTCTTTTCGGGAAAACCGGACTCCACTTTTCCCTGACAAACTCTAAGTGTTTCTGCGACGTGAGATCACCTCTCAAGTCTCATCATCAAAAATGGCCCGCTCAAAGCGGGCCTTTTTCGTAAATGCTATTTGTAGACCTGCAAAGCAATTAGACCAACAACGCCGACGCCAATGCGCCACCAGGCAAACGGGGCGTAACCGCGCTTTGACACAAAATCCAGCAGGCCACGCACCACAAACAGCGCCGCGATAAAGGCCGCGATAAAGCCAAAGCCAATCAGCATGCCGTCATCCATGCTCAGGGCGTTGCGGTTTTTGTAAAGGTCCAGCACGAAAGCGCCCAGCATGGTGGGCATGGCGAGAAAGAAGGAAAATTCGGCAGCCGAGCGCTTGTCTGTGCCCATCAACAGCGAGCCGACAATAGTAGCGCCAGAACGCGACGTGCCGGGAATCATGGCAAGGCACTGGAAAAAGCCGATTTTGAGCGCCAAAGACAGAGGATAATCCATCACATCTGTATAGCGCGGTGTGAATGTCATACGATCCACCACCAGCAGGACCACGCCACCCACAATCAGCATGATACAAATCAGCATCGGCGTTTCAAACAGCACCGCCTTGATATAATCATGGGCGATGGCACCAATGATGGCGGCGGGCAAAAAAGCCACCAACACGGCCAGCACAAAATGGCGGCTGCGGGGATTGCTGGGCAAGGAAACGGCAATAGAGAGCAATTTCTGGATATAGACCGCCAGAATCGCCAGAATTGCGCCTAACTGAATCAACACCGCAAACGTATTGCCCGGCGATTTGAAACCCAGAAAGTGACCGGCCAAAAGCACGTGTGCCGTTGAGGAAACAGGTATGAATTCGGTTAGCCCTTCGATAAGACCCAGAATAAGAGCACTGATGATCGATTGATCTTCCATGGATTGTCCTTTTGATGGGCGTGACAAGCGAAGCGATTCGCCTGTATGACGGAATGATATTGTATAAACGCAAGCTTGCCCCCGTGGGAACCCGGAGATGCATCCGTCGAACCACGGAAAACACCGCACGATCAACGCCCGAACCGGAACAGTCAAACAGCAATGCCCACTTTGTATCACCATCCCATGTCAACAACCTCTCGCTTTGTCAGGCTGATTCTGTCTGAATACGGCTTTCAGGCCGATCTGGTCGAAGAGCAGACCTGGGAAAAACGCCGGGAGTTTCTCAATCTCAATCCGGCGGGCACGCTGCCGGTCTATGTGGATGACAATATGCGCACGCTGTGCGGGGCCACGGTGATTTCCGAGTTTATGGATGAAACCCATGGCGTGTTGAAGCGCGACCGCCGCCTGTTGGCGGAAGATCCCTTCCAGCGCGCCGAAATTCGCCGTCTGGTGGATTGGTTCTTGCAAAAGATGGAGCAGGACGTGACCCGGCCTTTGGCCCGCGAGCGGGTGTTCAAGCTGCAAACCCCCAATGGGCTTGGCGGCGGCGCGCCCGATTCCAAGGTGCTGCGCACAGCACGCGGCAATGTGCGCCAGCATATGAAATATCTCAGCTGGCTTGCGGGTTCGCGCACATGGCTGGCGGGTGATCGTTTGAGCTATGGCGATCTGGCAGCAGGTGCTGCCATTTCGGTGCTGGATTATCTCGGAGAGATCGATTGGTCGGAATCGCCGATTGCCAAGGATTGGTATCAGCGGATGAAATCGCGCCCCTCCTTCCGTCCACTGCTCAGTGAGCGGGTGCGGGGTCTGACCCCCGTTTCGCATTACGCTGATCTGGATTTTTGACGGAGAAGGACAATGCCGCAAGACCGCAGCAGCGACCGGGCGGCAGAAAAGGCAGAGAAAACCCGCCGCACACTCACCGCCTTTGTTCGACAGGAAGCAACAGACAAAGGCTTTGATCTCTGTCGCATCACCCCGCCGGACAGCATGCCAATGGCACCTGCCCGGCTGGACGATTTTTTGGCAGCAAATTACCATGGCACCATGGAATGGATGAGCGAGACCAAGGAGCGCCGCGCTGATCCACGGGTTTTGTGGTCGGAAGTGCGCTCCATCGTCATGTTCGGCCTCAATTATGGACCAGAGAGCGATCCTCGCGCGCTGCAAGCCATGCCGGACAAGGCCGCCATCTCGGTTTATGCCCGCAACCGCGATTATCACGACATCATCAAAGGCAAGCTGAAAGAGATTGCCACCCGCTTTGCCGCCCGCGCTGGCGAGGATGTAAAAGTGTTTGTCGATACCGCCCCGGTGATGGAAAAGCCGCTGGCAGCAAGCGCTGGCCTTGGCTGGCAAGGCAAGCACACCAATCTGGTCAGC
>DNPN01000238.1:26486-38538 GCA_003501385.1 Rhizobium sp.
CTTGGCTGGCAAGGCAAGCACACCAATCTGGTCAGCAAGGACTTTGGCTCATGGCTGTTTCTGGGCGGCCTGTTTACCACCGCCGATCTGGAGGTGGATACGCCAGAGCGTGATCATTGCGGCTCCTGTCGCGCCTGTCTGGATGCCTGCCCCACCAATGCCTTTCCAGCACCCTACAAGATGGATGCTCGACGCTGCATTTCTTACCTCACCATCGAGCATAAGGGCGTGATTGACCCAAGCTTACGCTCTGCCTTTGGCAATCGCATTTATGGCTGTGATGACTGTCTGGCGGCCTGCCCGTGGAATAAATTCGCCAGTCTTTCGCGAGAGATGAAACTGCATGCGCGCAGCGATTTGCAGGCCCCTGACATTGCCTTTTTCCTGACGTTGGATGATGCCGGATTTCGCGCCCATTTCAGCGGATCGCCGGTAAAACGCATTGGCCGAAACAGGTTTGTGCGCAATGTGCTGATTGCGGCGGGCAATTCCGGGATGCGTGATTTTGTTGCGCTCTGCCTGCCGCTTTTGGATGATGCATCGCCAGAGGTGCGCGGCATGGCTGTGTGGGCGCTCTCCCGGCTGATGCAACCTACAGACTTGCAAAACCTCGCCCTCTATAAACAGCGCGAGATGGATGATGACGTGCGCGCAGAATGGCGTGCTGCTGGAGTAGTATAATGACAGTGCTGATTTTCGGAGCGGGCTTTTCGGGCAAAGCCATTGGTCAAGCTTTTGTAGAAAAAGGATTTTCTGTTTTTGGTACTACCCGTTCTGCTGAAAAATCAGCGAGCCTTGCCACCCATGGCATGACGCCGCTTGTGTTTGACGGCCAGCAATTTTCCCAATGGGTTAAGGCCGCCATGTCCACCACCACCCATCTGATACAATCAATTGCGCCGGGGCCTGAGGGCGATCCGCTGTTGCGGCTCACAGATGGAGATTTGAAAGCGCATATGCCCAATTTGCAGTGGGTCACTTATCTGTCCACCGTTGGCGTCTATGGTGACCATCAGGGCGCGTGGGTGGATGAGGAAAGCGCCTGCAAGCCAGTGTCGGTGCGCTCCAAAGAGCGGGTTGAGGCAGAAAATGCATGGCGACGTGCCGCTCGAGAGACCGATGTGCCGCTGGCCATCTTGCGCCTTTCCGGCATTTACGGGCCGGGCCGCAATGGTTTGGTCAATTTGGCCCAAGGTACGGCGCGGCGGCTGGTGAAAAAAAATCAGGTGTTCAATCGTATCCGGGTGGAAGACATTGCCAGCGCCACGCTGTTTTTGGCCGAGCGCAATGCGGGCGGCATTTTCAATATTACCGATCACGAACCCGCCCCGCCGCAGGATGTGGTGACAGAAGCAGCAAAGCTGATGGGCCTTGAGGCACCACCGGAATTGCCGTTTGAAACCGCCGAGCTGTCGCCCATGGCGCGCTCGTTTTACGGCGAGAACAAGCGGGTCTCAAACGCCAAAATCCGCGCGCTTGGCTTTACCTTCGCCTATCCCGATTACAGGGTTTCGCTGGCACAGCTATGGTCAACCGAGAGCTGGAATGGCTGATCCAGCGCCATAAATTTCGCACCTTACAACCCTTCGATTGCACGTCTATTCTCAAATTGAGGCAAAAACCGCTGAAATATTGCGCTCATGCCTCAATTTTTTTCCAATTGCGGCGACTTTCAAGGCAGTTTTTTTGGGTTCGCGAAAAAATATTTTGTGATCAGATTTTCAAAGCATAGTGCGCAATATTTTTGCGGTTTTCCCCTGATTTTAAACAGATTTTCTAAAATCTTACCAATTCATTAAGCCTGCCAACTCATCACAAATATATCTTAATGTAACATTCCGTGATTGAATCAGGCATTTTTTTGCCATTTTTGACCACCCTTAAGCGTTCCCACGCAAAAAACGTCTCACGAAACTGAAATGGGAATGCAACTTTGGTATCTTTAAGCAGATCGCTTGCAACAATCGCCGCTATATCTACCCTTGTTACTTTCACACCATGGCAAGCCTCCGCGGCAACATCCTGTGGTGGGGCATCCTGGTACGGTGATTACTCACGCACTGCTTCCGGTGAACATATGAACCCCAACAAGTTGACGGCAGCCCATAAGTACCTGCCGTTTGGCACGCAGGTCAAAGTCACCAACCGCCGCAATGGCAAAAGCGTTGTGGTGCGGATCAATGATCGCGGCCCGTTCATCAAGGGGCGTGTGCTGGATCTTTCCAAAGCCGCCGCAAGCGATCTGGACATGGTTGCCAGCGGCACCGGCAACGTTTGTTACGAATTGATTGGCTGATAACGCTTGCTCCTGACATCATTCACCGCTACCACGCAAAGTCTGACGGGTTAACACGGAGAAGACCATGCGTTTGGGCGGCCGGCTTGCAGGAGCCATTGAAGTATTGGGCGACATTGAAACACGTCGCCGTCCCGTTGCGGATTGCTTGAAGGATTGGGGCCTTGCCCATCGCTTCGCAGGCTCCGGGGATCGCGCAGCCATCGGCAATATTGTCTATGATGCACTGCGCATGAGAGCATCCCACGCTTACATGATGGATGAAGACAGCCCGACCGCGCTGGCCTACGCCGTCTTGCTGCGCCAATGGGGCTATTCGCCGGAAAGCCTTGCCAGCGCGCTGGAGGGCGATACTTACGCGCCCACCCCGCTGACCGAGAGCCAGACCGCAGCCTTTCTGGCGCGTGATCTTGATGCAGCGCCGATGCATGTGCAGGGCGATATTCCCGATTGGGTCCAAGCCTCGTTTGAAGCTGCCTTTGGCGACAACTGGCTTTTGGAAGCAAAAGCGCTGGCCCTTCGGCCAAGCCTTGATCTGCGAGTCAACACCTTGAAGGCCAAACGCGAAAAAGTGCTGAAAGCGCTGGATCGCTCTGGTGCAAAGCCCGCCGCGATTTCACCGCTGGGTCTTCGCATCGAGGCTGGCGACGGCCCATCGCGCCTGCCAAACGTCACGGCGGAAGTGGCCTTTCAAAAAGGCTGGTTTGAAGTGCAGGATGAAGGCTCGCAGCTGGTTTCGGCTCTGGTCGAGCCAAGTGACAATGATCAGGTGCTGGATTTCTGCGCAGGTGGCGGTGGCAAGACCTTGGCCATGGCAGCAGCCATGCACAACAAGGGGCAGGTGCATGCCTTCGATTCGGACCGCAAGCGGCTGGCACCGATTATTGAACGCTTGAAGCGCGCTGGCACCCATAATGTGCAGGTGCATGACAATATCACCGCCCTGAAAAGCCTGCTCGGCCATTTCGGCAAGGTTCTGGTGGATGCACCCTGCACGGGCACGGGCACATGGCGTCGTCGCCCCGACACCAAATGGCGTCTCACAGACCGCAGCCTGCAAGAGCGTGTGGAGCAACAACGCGAAGCCCTCAATGAAGCCGCAACCTATGTGCGGCCCGGCGGTGAGCTGGTCTATGTGACCTGCTCGGTTCTGCCGGAAGAGAATGATCGCCAGATTGATGGCTTTTTGGAAAGCCACCCGGACTTCAAGCCCGTTGCCATGATGGAGCGCTGGAGTGTGGTGGTGGGGGACATGGTGGTCAAACCCGTGTCTGTTAACGGCACCAGCCTGACGCTCAGCCCGGCAACCACCGGCACAGATGGTTTCTTCTTTGCTAAACTCAAGCGTGCCTGATTGATCACGACAATATGAATACCCTCATTTTTGAGGGTATTCATGACTATTTGACACCAGTTTGTTTTTGCGCCATGACAGACCATCCATCAAAGAAAGGTGCCGAATGGCACCAGAGGAGAGGGCATGTCACGACCATTCATGATCAGCGCCGGTCTGGCGCTGTTTGTTGCATCAACCAGTTTCGCGGCACCAGTCACCACCACGCCAGAGGCTGTTTTGACCCACTACGCCGATGTGGCGGAAGCGAAATATTCCGACTCGCTGACCACGGCAAAGACGCTGGATGCCGCCATTGATGCGCTGCTGGCCAAGCCCAGCAAAAGCACGCTCAACAAGGCCCGCACTGCTTGGATCAAGGCGCGCGTTCCCTATCAGCAATCTGAAGTCTATCGTTTTGGCAACAAGATCGTGGATGACTGGGAAGGCAAGGTCAATGCATGGCCGCTGGATGAAGGCCTGATCGATTACGTTGATAAATCCTACGGTTCTGAGAGCGATACAAACGCGCTTTACACGGCCAATGTGATTGCCAACAAGACCATCAAAATCGACGGCAAAGAGGTTGATGCCTCCAATCTGACGCCTGATTTTCTGGCCAATACGCTGCATCAGGCAGGCAAGGTCGAGGCCAATGTGGCCACCGGCTACCACGCCATTGAGTTTCTGCTTTGGGGTCAGGATTTGAACGGCACCGGTCCCGGCGCTGGCAACCGCCCCTATACGGATTATGACCTGAAAAATTGCACTGGCGGCAATTGCGATCGCCGCGCCCAATATCTGAAGTCGGCCTCGACACTGCTGGTGTCTGATCTTCAGGAAATGGTCGATGCGTGGAAGCCCGAAGGCGAAGCCACAAAGACATTGATGGCCGATCCCAAGGCAGGTCTTGCTGCGATTTTGACCGGCATGGGCTCGCTCTCCTATGGCGAGCTGGCTGGCGAGCGCATGAAGCTTGGCCTGATCCTGCACGATCCAGAAGAAGAGCATGATTGCTTCTCCGACAACACCCATAACTCCCATTACTACGATGCTGCTGGCATTCGCGAAGCCTACACGGGCAAATACACCCGCGTGGATGGCACGAAAATGACCGGCCCATCGCTTTCGGATCTGGTGGTTGCCAAGGACAAGAAGCTGGACAAGGAAATGCGCTCCAAGCTCAACACCACCATGAAGGCCATGACGGCGCTGGTGAAGCGGGCAAAGACCATTGAACATTACGACCAGATGATTGCCGAGGGCAACAAAGACGGTAACGCCACCGTACAGGCTGGCATTGATGGTCTGATTGACCAGACCAAGTCGATCCAGCGCGTTGTTGCTGCCCTTGATCTGGGTGAAGTCAAGCTGGAAGGTTCTGACAGCCTGGATAACCCAAGCAAGGTCTTCAAATAAGCATGATCATGGCCGCTGCCCTTGGCTGGGTAGCGGCCATTTTGCATAAGGATGCCCGTTTTGCGGCGAATTTCCACCATTTCCATCCTTTTCGGGCTTTTGGCCAGCACGGCTTTTGCTACTGAGCTGCGCCCTGATTTGATTCCGCAGGATCAGGCCCGCGTCAGCGCTGTGACCAAACCCGCCACGGATTTTTCCAAGCCTGAGCCGTTTGAGGCGATGACGGCAGGTGCCGCGACGTTTTCCGGCAAAGCCGATGGCAAGGCCTTTACCCATCCTCTCAGCACCTTAAGCTTTGAGCAGCAGCAATCTTTTGTGCTCGGCGAAGCGCTCTTTCAGAAATTATGGGTTTCGGCCCCCTCTTCCACGCAAGCCTCCGATGGGCTTGGGCCGTTTTACAACGCTCGATCGTGTGAGAGCTGTCATATTCGCGGCGGGCGCGGCCATCCGCCCAAAGACAATGGCGATGCGACATCGATGTTTCTGCGGCTGGCCCGCCCTGCCCACACAGATGCGGAAAAAGCCGATATTGCCGCGTTGAAAAAGCTTAACTTCCCCGATGACACCTATGGTCTGCAGTTGCAGGATCATGCCGTGCCGGGCCTGTCAGCCGAGGGACGTGTGGCCTTCAGTGAGACAATGGAACCTGTTACCCTGAACGGTGGCGAGGTGGTGGAATTGCGCCGCCCGCATTATCGCGTTGACAATCTGGCTTATGGACCACTGGGCGCAGATACCACGCTGTCGCCGCGCATTGCCAACCCGATGATTGGCATGGGGTTGATTGAAGCCATTGCCGATCAGGATATTGAGGCCAACGCGGAGCAACAAAAACAGGATGGCAAGGGCATTGCTGGCACCGTTGCCAAAGTGCGCGACCATCTGAGCGGCGAGATAAAGATTGGCCGTTTTGGCTGGAAGGCGCAGAATGCCACGGTGCGCGACCAAAGCTCCAGCGCGCTGGCGGGCGATATCGGCATCTCATCGCCAGACGAACCGCGCCACTGGGGTGATTGCACAGCAAAGGAAACGGCCTGTTTGGCCATGCCCAATGGGGTGCAAAAGCGGCTGGGTCCGGTTGAAGCGCCTCCGCCTGTGCTCGACCTCGTGACCTTTTACAGCGAAACCCTCGCTCCGCCCAAGCGCCGCAATGTTGGCACGCCCGAGGTTCTCGCAGGCAAGGCGCTGTTTTACGCCTCCGGCTGTGCCAGCTGCCACACGCCCAAATATGTCACCCGTCGCGATACCGCCAATCCGGCTCTGGCCTTTCAGCTGATTTGGCCCTATTCCGATTTTCTGCTGCATGATATGGGCGAAGGCCTTAGCGACGGACAACTGGTGGGCCTTGCCAATGGCCAGCAATGGCGCACGCCGCCGCTCTGGGGCCTTGGCCTGACCACAACAGTCAATGGCGCACGCGCCTATCTGCATGATGGCCGGGCCAAAACGCTCACCGAGGCCATCCTGTGGCATGGCGGCGAGGCCGAGACCGCCAAAAAAGCATTTGCATCCATGGTGCCGGATGATCGCAAGGCACTGATGACATTTCTGGAGTCCCTTTGATGCGTATTGCCCTTACCCTTGCTGCCGTTGTTGGCCTCAGCCTGCCGCTTCATGCGCAAGAGCCCGCGCATCATGCGGGCCCATTGCAAACCGCTGCCGTGCCTGCGGTGATGGAAAAGCTGGTGGATGGCTTTATCCGTCCCGGCTACCGCGATTTTCACACCAAAGTGCAAAAGCTGCACACGGACATGACAACGCTCTGTGCCACCCCGTCAGAAGCCAATTTCGTGATCGCCAAATCGGCCTTTGCTGCCACGGTGCGCTCATGGGGCCGAATTGAAATTGTGCGGGTGGGGCCGGTCATTGAGGATAACCGCTTTGAGCACATTCTGTTTTACCCCGACCGCAAAGGTCTGGCGCTGAAGCAAATTCAGGGGGCAATTGCCTCCAACGATGACAGCTTTACCAAGCCGGACGGCTTACGGCAAAAAAGCGTGGCCATGCAGGGTCTGGGCGCGTTGGAATATGTACTCTACGGCAGCGGTGCCAGCAGCTTGGCCGCAGACAAGAACAATTTCCGCTGCCTCTATGGGGCCGCCATTGCCGGAAATGTCGAAAATCTGGCCCTTGATCTATCCACCCAGTGGGACAAACCCGGCGGCATTCAGGATGCATGGAAAAAGCCCGGACCGGACAATGAAGTGTTTCGCGATGGTCCGGAAGCCGTTACCGGCCTGCTCGGCATTCTGGTGCATGGCACCGAGACGGTGCGCGATGAGCGGATTGAAACATTCTACAAACTGGCCACCAATAAGATTGCGCCAAAGCAGGCGGTTTTCTGGCGCTCCGGCCTGACCTTTGCCAGCATTGCCGCCAATGTTGAAGGTGTACGTGATCTACTGACGGGCGCAGATGTGGCCTCGCTGCTGCCCGCTGACAAGCGCGGCATTGTGGACACCATCACCAAGCTTGCCGGTCAGTTGATCACCACCGCCAGCAGCATTACCCCGGATGTGGAGCTGGCCGTGACCCGAGATGAAGACAAAGCCAAGCTGCAAAGTCTTCTCACCGACAGCCGCAGCATGATCACCGATCTCAGCGACGGTGTTGGCGGTGGCGTCGGCCTCAGCGCTGGCTTTTCTTTTGCTGATGGGGATTGATCACTATGGCTATTCCCGTAAAGGGTGCCTTGATGGACCGGCGGCATTTTCTCAAAGCCGCTGGTGTCACCTATCTGACGGCGCTCAGTTCAGCGCGGGCTGAAACCCTGATCCGCACCGATGCCGTCTATGCCTCTGCTTTTCGGGCTGCTGATGGGTCGTTTGGCGCAGCGCTTCTGAGTGAAGAGGGCGTGGTCGTTTCCGAGGTGGCGCTTCCGGGCCGCGCCCATGGTCTGGCCTCCTCTGCTGATAAGGTCGTAGCCTTTGCCCGCCGTCCCGGCACTTTTGCCTTTGTGTTTGATCGGCAAAACCGGGCAAATCCCATCATCATCAATTCCCCGGCCGATCGGCATTTCTACGGTCACGGCCATTTCTCGCCCGATGGCCGCATTCTTTACGCCAGCGAAAATGATTTTGATGGCAATCGCGGTATGATTGGCCTTTACGATGCCACCGATGGCTTTCGCCGTATCGGTGAATTTTCAGCCTATGGCCTTGGCACCCATGATATGGGTGTGAGCGATGATGGCCGCCTGCTGATCATCGCCAATGGCGGCATTGAAACCCACCCGGATTTTGGCCGCACCAAGCTTAATGTTGATCATATGGAACCCTCTCTGGTGTTGGCCGATGCCAAGACGGGTGACTTGATTGAGAAACATCCCCTGCCCGCAGAACTTCGCCAGCTTTCCACCCGTCATATTGATGTGGATGGCGCGGGGCGCATCTGGTTTGCCTGCCAATATCAAGGCCCGCGTGATGATCTGCCGCCGCTGGTGGGGCATTTTGCGCTGGGTGATGATCTGCATTGGGTCAAGCTTCCAGACGACGTCACGCTTGGAATGGCCAATTATGTGGGTGCCATTGCCGTCAATCGACGCGATGGGCTGGTGGGCATTGCCTCACCCGTGGGCGGCATGACAGTGAGTTTTGAAGCGGCAACCGGAAAAGTGGTTGCTAAAACGCCGCTGAAAGAGGCCGCAGGCATAGCGCCTGCCCTGCATGGCTTTGCCACCTCGACCTATGATGGCCGTTTTCAGCAAAGACATAGCGAGGTCAATTGGGATCAGCATATCATCAGGATTGCTTGATTTTTTTGATCTTTCTTTCCGCTCAAGCTGGCATTACAACTTGATTCCATGAGCAGAGCCTGGATCAATATCGCCTTCATGATCGTCGTGAGTGGCATCGGTGTGCTGATTGGTCTCACCAATCTGCCGGGGGATTGGTATGCCAGCCTGTCAAAGCCCGCCTTCAACCCGCCAAACTGGATTTTTGGCCCCGTTTGGGCCATACTCTATATCCTGATTGGCGTTGCCGGTGCCCGTATATGGATCAGGGCCAAAAGCTCAAACGTCATGATCATCTGGTTTACGCAGATGATCTTGAATTTTAGCTGGTCTCCGACGTTTTTTGGCGCACAAAACATTGATGCCGCACTGTTGATCATCCTCGGCATGCTGGCATTGATTGTTGCTTTTATCCTGAAAGCAAGACGGATCGATAAGCTCGCCTCGCTCTATTTCATACCCTATGCGCTCTGGGTATCCTTTGCGGCGCTGCTGAATTTCTCAATCTATCTGCTGAATTAACCAGTCTCGGCAACCATGTCTGCTTTCCAGTCTTGCTTCAGGCCGTTCATCATGGCAAATGGCTTGACAACACGGGGGCAACGCAGAAACGGCGACACGATGGATGAAACTATCCAGCAGCGGATCAGTGCAAGTTTTGCGCGTCAGGGTGCCATGCAGACCATCGGCGCAGAGCTGACCGGCATCAGCCACAAACTGGTCGAGATCGAACTGCCGTTTCACGAAAAACTCACCCAGCAACACGGGTTTCTGCATGCGGGCGTTATTTCCGCAGCCCTTGATACCGCCTGCAGCTATGCCGCCTACACCGTGATCGAGCCGGACGCCTCGCTGCTGACCATTGAATTCAAGGTCAACATGATGTCGCCGGGGCGAGGCGAGCGGTTTTTGTTTCGCGGTGAAATTACCAAGCCCGGCTCCACCATCATCGTCGCCGATGGGCGCGGCTATGCCATTGGTGATGGGCCAGCCAAATTGATTGCCTCCATGACCAGCACATTGATGGTTATCCGGGGTCGTGAGGATATTCGTGAATGACGTTTGAACTAAAACCTGTCTGCGGCAAATCCATCCTGTTCGTCATGGCTGTTGAGGCCGAATACGGCCCTTTTCTTCGTTCGCGCATCACGCCTTTGATGACCGGCGTTGGCCCTGTTGAAGCGGCCATTGTCACCACAAAAGCGCTGATCGATCTGGATGCTGCTGGCACATTGCCAGACCTCGTGGTTTCACTGGGATCAGCCGGATCGGCAAAGCTTGAGCAATGCGAGGTCTATCAGGCGTCAAGCATTGCCTATCGGGATATGGATGCCTCGCCTCTTGGCTTTGAGAAGGGCCGCACGCCGTTTCTGGATCTTCCCGCCGCTGTTGATCTGCCTTTGCGCATTCCGGGCATTGCCACGGCCAGCCTTTCCACCGGCGGCAACATTGTTTCGGGAGCGGCCTATGAGACCATTGATACCGACATGGTGGATATGGAAACCTATGCCATCTTGCGCGCCTGCCAGCTGTTCAATCGGCCGCTGATTGGCCTTCGCGGCATTTCCGACGGAAAGGCAGAACTGACCCACGTCAACGACTGGACAGAGTATCTGCATATTATCGACCAAAAGCTCGCCAATGCCGTGGATAGCCTGATCAAGGCGTTGGAAAACGGCGTTTTCTGGTTTTGATCAAACACAGCGGCGGTTTTTTAAGTCTAGCGCCATTTCCCCAATTGCCAGATGCAGCAGTTTTCTTTAAAGGCTCGACATGACCCAGATAGCACCTCCCGACAGCGTTCTCATCATCGATTTTGGCAGCCAGGTAACGCAGCTGATTGCGCGGCGCGTTCGTGAAACCGGCGTATATTGCGAAATCGTTCCGTTTCAATCTTCCGCTGAGGGCTTTGCCCGACTGAAACCGAAGGCGATCATCCTGTCCGGAAGCCCCGCTTCCACGCTGGATGAGAACTGCCCAAGCGTTCCGCAAGTGATTTTCGATAGCGGCCTGCCGATCTTTGGCATTTGCTACGGTCAGCAAACCATCTGCGCCCAACTGGGCGGCAAGGTGGAAAGCGGACATCACCGCGAATTCGGTCGTGCCTTTCTGGAAATCGAACAGGAATGCAAACTGTTTGAGGGTCTTTGGTCGGTTGGCTCTCGCCATCAGGTGTGGATGTCGCACGGCGACCGCGTCACGGCCATTCCACCGGGCTTTCGCGTTCTGGCAACCTCGGCCAACGCGCCCTTTGCTTTCATTGCCGATGAAGCCCGCAAATATTACGCCGTTCAGTTCCACCCCGAAGTGGTGCATACCCCCGATGGGGCCAAGCTGATCCAGAATTTCGTGCACAATGTGGCTGGCATCACTGGCGATTGGAGCATGTCGGCCTACCGCGCCAAGGCGGTTGAGGCCATCCGTAAACAGGTGGGCGACAAGCGGGTGATCTGCGCGCTTTCCGGCGGTGTTGACTCCTCCGTGGCAGCCTTGTTGATCCATGAAGCGGTTGGCGATCAGCTGACCTGCATTCTGGTGGACCACGGTTTGATGCGCAAAAACGAGGCCGCCGATGTGGTGGCCATGTTCCAGGAGCATTACAATCTGCACCTGATCCATGTCGATGCGATTGATCGGTTTGTCGGCGAGCTGGAAGGCGTTTCCGATCCCGAAACCAAGCGCAAGATCATTGGCCGTCTCTTCATTGAAACCTTTGAAGACGAAGCCAAGAAGCTTGGCGGCGCGGATTTCCTCGGCCAAGGCACGCTCTATCCAGATGTGATTGAAAGCGTTTCCTTCAGCGGTGGCCCATCGGTGACCATCAAGAGCCACCACAATGTCGGTGGCCTGCCAGAGCGCATGAACATGCAGCTGGTGGAACCCTTGCGCGAGCTGTTCAAGGATGAAGTGCGCGTGCTGGGCAAGGAACTGGGCCTGCCAGACAGTTTCATTGGCCGCCACCCCTTCCCCGGTCCCGGCCTTGCCATCCGCTGCCCCGGCGGCGTGACCCGCGAAAAGCTGGATATCCTGCGCGAAGCCGATGCCATCTATCTGGACGAAATCCGTAAAGCCGGACTTTATGATGCCATCTGGCAGGCCTTTGCCGTGCTGCTTCCGGTGCAGACCGTGGGCGTGATGGGCGATGGCCGCACCTATGAGTTCGTCTGCGCCCTTCGCGCAGTGACCTCGGTGGATGGCATGACCGCGGATTTCTATCATTACGACATGGAATTCCTTGGCCGTGCTGCCACCCGCATCATCAACGAAGTGC
>DNPN01000238.1:38801-39006 GCA_003501385.1 Rhizobium sp.
GTGCGCGGCATCAACCGCGTGGTTTACGATGTGACCTCGAAGCCACCGGGCACGATTGAGTGGGAATAACACCAACCAGATAACAGGTCTGGGATCATTCCAACATGGACAAGCGGGCGTCCGGCCAAGGTGCACGCTTTTTTATCTCTATCCATCTGTGGGCGGAAAAGTGGAATTCGGTTTTCCAGAAAAGACAAACGAAAAC
>DNPN01000238.1:39248-44575 GCA_003501385.1 Rhizobium sp.
TCCAGAAAAGACAAACGAAAACAAAGATATATTGATTTTATTCGGCGTAGCAGCCCCCAATAAACCTTAGAGGCTTCCGGCTTTGGCAGCATAAGTCGCAGCAACCAGCCCGTTGAGCCATTCCTGATGACCGTTGATCATCGGGTTAGGGACTGCCCGCGCCAGATCCTTGGCAGGCCCTCCGTTTTGCGTTTCCTGCGTCAGAATACGAACACGGCCACCGGAGAGATCCTCGATCAGCCAGGCATGGTGAACATCAAGCCGATCTGCGGTGCCTTCAATCCCGGACCAGCCATGCCAGGCAATGCGCCCAGGCTGCCCCTTGATCGGAGCGATATGTTCGACAACCCGGGATTCAACAGGAAAGCCGAAGGTCGTGAAAAAGAAGCGAACGCCATTTTCCAGCTCTGGCCCCTTATTGTCGTAGAAACGGATATCGGCGCAATTCTTATAATAATCCGGCCAGTGTGAAGGAATGTTCAAGAATGGCCAGACGTCTTCCGCTGTAAGACCCGCGACGATGACTTCGTTGGAGCAATAGTTGTCCGTAAATCCTGGCAGATAACCTGCTGGCCAAATAATGTCACTCATGTTGATCTCCTGTTTTCAATGCCGCGTCACCGCGGTGGATGCTTGGAAACTACAGGGCGAAGAGTTATAATGAAAATTAGTATTCATAATTTCAGACATAAGCATGAGTGATATCAAAAACGTTGACCTCAACCTCCTGAAAGCCCTCGATGCCCTGATGGAAACATGTTCCGTCACGCGGGCGGCCGAACGGCTGGGCTTGACCCAGCCTGCGGTGAGCGGAATGCTCACGCGGTTGAGGGAAACCTTCGATGATCCACTTTTTATCCGCACGCAGCGCGGTGTTTTACCCACGCCAAGGGCGCAGGCACTCGCTGCCCCCTTGCGGCAAGCTTTGATGGAGATACAGTCACTGCTGACGCCGCACGTCTTCGACCCTGCCAAGGCGGTGATGACCGTTACGATCGCAGCGACCGATTATGCCCAAAAAGCAGTGCTCTTGCCTTTCATGTCGGCTTTGCGTCAGGAGGCCAGCAATGTACGCGTTTCCGTCCGCCCGGTGGAGCTTTCAAACCTTGGCCAACAAATGGAGAGCGGCAACCTCGATATGGCGCTGATCACACCCGATATGGCACTCGATACCATGCGCAGCCGTATGCTCTTCAACGAGACTTATGTCTGCATCATGCGAAAAGCGCACCCCGCCTCGGACAGGCCGCTGGATATTGATCATCTTTGTGCGCTTGATCACGTGCTGATGTCCCATGACGGCTCCAGATTTCACGGCGCAACGGATGCGGCTCTGGAAAAAATCGGGCGGAGCCGCCGGGTCGTCGCGGCGGTTCCGAGTTTTCTGGTGCTGATTGATCTCGTACGACAGTCTGATCTGGTGGCGATGGTCCCCAGTCGGCTTGTGGCGGATGCAACAGATTTGTTCATTCAAGCACCTCCAATCGACATTCCTGGCTTTGCGAAAATACTCACCTGGCATGAGCGCCTGCAAAGCGATCCAGCCCAGAAATGGATCCGAGAGACGATTGCAAGATGCGTCGAGCACAAATGAACAGCGTAAACTCAAATGGAATACGGTGCTTTTTCTTTGCGCTGGAGCGTCAAGAAAATTGTGCGACAATCATGCGTCAGAGGCAATGAAGGTCATGCTTCATGGCGTTTATCAGAAGAATGCCACACCTCGATCCAAACTTTTTCTCATATACTCCTTATTTAGAATATCCTTTTAACGCCAATTTCATCATCATAGGCCTACCTTGTCCGATGTATTGCTGTGTGCATCAATGCGCGAGGTCAGAATGACAACGAGAGAGAGCTCATACTACAAGCGTCCATGCGTTGAGACTTCTTTTAGCACCATGGCCTGATGCTTCAGCAACGACAGCCAGGCCATGCGTGGAATTGAGGCGCACAAGGGAGACGGCTCAAGTGCTTATGCGATTATTTCATAGCAATCGCGCCCTCTGGGACGCAGTTCTTCTGACGCTTGTCGGCATTGTGGCGTTGATCCTGGCAATCGCAATAAACTTCCATGAGCATCTTGATGCTTTTCTTCATGCCAACGAAAACTGGCAACTGGACGAGGTGTTTACTGCGGTCAATATCATTGGCCTGTTGGGGCTGATCTATGCGGCTCGCCGCATTCATGACCTGAATGCCGAAATTCGGCGACGCAATGAGGCCGAAGCCAATATGGATTGGTTGGCCAACCATGATCCGCTGACATCGCTTCCCAATCGCCGCGCGCTGGAAAGTCGCGAACGCCTGCTTCAAAAGCGCAGCAAAGACAAACACCACGTCGTCTATTCCATCGATCTTGATGGGTTCAAGAAGGTCAATGATCTGGTCGGACATCAAGGCGGCGATATTCTGCTGCGGGCCGTTGCTCATCGCTTGCAATCGGTTTTGCCGGATGCAGAGGTTTTCCGGCTCGGCGGCGATGAATTTCTGGCCGTCACGCATAGGCCTCCACAGATGAATTGCCTGCAGATTGGCCAACATATCATGCAAACGCTGTGTGTTCCCTATGATGTGGGCGGCATGACCTCGGAAATTGGTGCCAGCATCGGCTTTGCGCTTTACCCGGATGATAGTATTGATTTCAATGATGCCATTCATTGCGCCGATGTTGCCATGTATGCGGCCAAAAAAGCCGGACAAAACAACGTTTACGCCTATGAACGCATTATGGAAGACCGCGTGGTTCGCCGCGCTGAAACCGAGATGGCGTTGAAACGCGCCATTCGCGATCACTCCATCGTGCCCTACTATCAGCCATTGATTGATCTTAAAACCGGAACCGTCCGCGGCTTTGAAGCGCTTGCCCGCTGGAAAACCGGGCCCGGGCAATTTATCCCACCCAGTGACTTTATCGAACTTGCCGAAAATGCGGGCCTTATCGTCGAACTTTCAGACAATCTGCTCAGGCAGGCCTGTCTGGATGCCTTGCATTGGCCCGATACAGTCCGTTTGGCCTTCAACATTTCACCCATGCAGTTCATTGATCGCCAACTTGGCCTGCGCATCATGAAAATTTTGAACGAGACAGGCTATCCTCCGCATCGGCTGGAGATTGAAATCACAGAAACGGCCCTGATCCATGATGTGGACATGGCATCTCGCATCCTGCGCGATCTGCGAGAAACAGGCATCAGAATTGCACTTGATGACTTTGGCACCGGCTATTCCAACTTGTCGCAGCTGTCAAAATTCCAGTTCGACAAAATCAAGATCGACCGCAGTTTCGTGATGAGTTTCGACAGCGACAAGAAGCAGGGCGATATTGTTCGAGCCATTATGGGTCTGGGGCAGGGATTGGGTGTTGCAACGACAGCCGAAGGCATTGAGGACGCCAATCAACTCGAGTTCCTCAAAAATCTGGGTTGCGATTTTGGTCAGGGCTTTTTGTTTGGCAAGGCGCTGCCAGCCGATCAGGCCAGTAAACTTTTAACAGATACGCGGGATGGCCCAGTAAAGCACCACTCCGCCGCATGACGGCTGGAGAAACATAAAACTGACTGCATTTCGACTTCCCTGAGCCTGAAAATCCTCTATGACAGAAGCGGATTTTAATTGAGGAACCGGCTTCTCATGACGCAATTTGACGTTCTAACCATTGGCAACGCGATCGTGGATATTATCGCCCGTTGCGAAGACAAATTTTTGGACGAAAACGGCATTATTAAAGGTGCCATGAACCTAATTGATGGTGAGCGCGCCGTCAGCCTCTATAGCCTGATGGGACCTGCCATTGAAGCATCCGGCGGAAGTGCCGGCAACACCGCAGCAGGCGTCGCCAGCCTTGGCGGCAAAGCGGCTTATTTTGGCAAAGTCGCCGATGATCAGCTGGGCGAGATTTTTGCCCATGACATGCAGGCGCAAGGCGTTCACTATCAAACCTTGACCAAGGGCGAAGAGCCACCAACCGCCCGCTCGATGATCTTTGTCACCGACGATGGCGAGCGCTCCATGAACACCTATCTTGGTGCCTGTGTAGAATTTGGCCCGGAAGATGTTGAGCCGCAAGTGGTGGCACAGTCCAAGGTGACTTATTTTGAAGGCTATCTGTGGGATCCGCCGCGTGCCAAGCAGGCTATTTTGGACTGTGCCAAAATCGCCCATGACAACGGTCGCGAAATGTCGATGACCCTGTCCGACAGCTTCTGCGTTCACCGCTACAGGGCTGAATTTCTGGATTTGATGCGCTCTGGCACGGTGGATATCGTGTTTGCCAATCGTCAGGAAGTTCTGGCACTGTATGAGACCGAAGATTTCGAAAAGGCGCTGGAGCTTGTTACCAAGGATTGCAAGCTTGCGGCCATCACCATGAGTGAAGACGGTGCAATGATCCTGCGCGGCGAAGAGCGCATTCATGTGCCAGCCACGGCAATTGAGGAACTGGTTGACACCACGGGCGCTGGCGATCTGTTCGCGTCCGGCTTTCTCTATGGCTACACGCAAGGGCTCTCGTTGGACGTTTGCGGCAAGCTTGGCTGCCTCGCCGCCGGTATCGTCATTCAACAGATCGGGCCGCGCCCGGCGGGCTCGCTAAAAGATGCGGCCATTGCGGCAGGGCTTATTTAAAAGCCTCTCCCGGATAAGCACCCCAGATCTCGGTCTGGGTTACCCATCCCTTGGTGCCGGCCACGTCAATCCGGCACCATGTACCGTTGCATTCCAGCACTTTGATCAGAACCCCCGGCTGAAGCTTTGCCACAACGGAAGCATTGGTTTGGGCATCCTGACGGACATTGACGAAGACGGTATCGCCCTTGCCCTTCATCCATGGTGCAGCAAGCGCAGTCCTCTCGCCAGACAGCAAGGTTTGATTGACCCAGCCCTCTGTGCCATCCGAATCCCGGATGCGCCGCCAATTGTCATATTCCTGAATGATTTCCACCGGCAATCCAGCGCGGGTATACATCCACGAGGTGGCATAATCAGTGCTGGGACCAATGCGCAAATTGACACGCGCCGATTTGAGGCTGACAAAGCGTGGCAGTGGCAAGCCGCTTGCGCCTTTTGTTGGCCCTTGGGCCATGGCTTCGCTGCCGCCTGCAAACAGCAAGGCGGTGACAATCACAGAAAAACAGGAGCGTTTGAAGCCTTTGGGCATGACTTTCCACTGGTCGATATTGATAACGAAACCCCAAGCCCCCGCCACCAGTTCCGTCACATGTCTATATTTTACCCGATAACAGGATATATTTGTTTTCCCTTCTACAGAGGTTGTCTGTAGCACTCTCTAGCTTCTCTTGTTTTCGTTTGTCTTTTCGGGAAAACCG
>DNPN01000238.1:44841-46626 GCA_003501385.1 Rhizobium sp.
CACTTTTCCCTGACAAACTCTAGTCTCTGCGTAATTTCTTGCGTAAACCGATTCCGGTTTCAGCAATTATGCAGTAGGTTTGATCCACATTCTAACTTGCGGCATAATTCACTCAACCCTTTTTGGAGCAACGCAATCGTGCAACAGATGAAACACCCTTTGCAGCGCTTCGCGGATCGTCTTCGAGGTCAATCATCTCACTTCCTTGGTTAAGAACATATTTACAAGGCATCGAAAGTCTCCATGACCCACAGGAAAAAAACGACGGTTTACATTACGCGCAAGTTGCCGGACGCCGTGGAAACGCGCATGCGGGAACTGTTCGATGCCCACCTCAACATTGATGATGTGCCGCGCACGCGCGAACAATTGCTGGAAGCGGTCCAGAGTTGCGACGTGCTGGTGCCGACGGTCACAGATGTTGTTGATGCGGAATTGATAGAGGCCGCAGGGCCGCAATTGAAGCTGATTGCCAGTTTTTCCAATGGAACGGACCATATTGATGTGGATGCCGCTGCCCGCAAGGGCATTACCGTGACCAACACACCGAATGTGCTGACGGAAGATACCGCCGATATGACACTCGCGCTGATCCTGGCCGTGCCGCGCCGGCTGGCGGAAGGCTCACGCATCCTGATGGACCCGCAGACCGATTGGGCTGGCTGGTCTCCCACCTGGATGCTGGGTCGGCGCATCTGGGGCAAACGCATTGGCATTGTCGGCATGGGCCGTATTGGCACAGCCGTTGCCCGCCGCGCCAAGGCCTTTGGCCTGTCGATCCATTATCACAACCGCAAGCGCGCCAACCCGCAGACCGAAAACGAGCTGGAAGCCACCTATTGGGACAGCCTCGACCAGATGCTGGCGCGAGTGGATATTGTCTCGGTCAATTGCCCATCAACGCCTGCGACCTATCACCTGCTCTCTGCGCGTCGCTTAGCCTTGATGCAGCCTACCAGCTATATCGTCAACACCGCCCGTGGCGGCATTATTGATGAAAGCGCGCTCATTCAATGCATCCGCGAGGGCAAAATCGCCGGAGCCGGGCTGGATGTTTATGAGAGAGAGCCTGCCGTCAATCCAAAGCTGATCAAGCTGGCGCAGGAGGGGAAAGTGGTGCTATTGCCCCATATGGGCTCTGCCACCATTGAGGGGCGCATTGAGATGGGCGAGAAGGTGATCATCAATATTCGCACCTATTTTGATGGCCATCGGCCACCAAACCGGGTTCTGCCGGGGCGCGACTGATACGGATCAAGATCGGCTCAAGCGGAGCCGATTCTCTTTTCCATCTGGATAAAGGTCACGCGGTCAAAGCCGGGGTGGCTTTTCTCGGCCACTTTATGAAACCCCCATTTTTCAAACCGCATGTGATTATTGTCCAGCTCAATGCGGGTTTCCAGCATCAGGCGCTCGACACCACAGGCGTGGGCAACGCCTTCCGCCGCCTTCAGCATGGCCCTGCCAATACCCTGCCCTTGCAGATTGGGCAGCACCGCCACCTTGCCCACATACAGCGTGTCGTGGGCCTGCTGACGGCAGAAAAGACAGCCCACAAGCCGACCATCAATCATGGCGGCATAGCCGATTTCTTCATGGGCCTTGGCTTTCAACGCCTCGGCTGTCAGCGCAAGGGCCGATGACGGCGGATCGATCCGTGTGTGCATGTAATCGAATGCGTCCTGCACCAGTGCAAGCAGACCATCCCAGTTTTCAAAACTCTCGTCGATCTGAAGGATCTCAACCACGGTCAGCCTTTCCTGCTAAAGCATGTCGCGTTTCATT
>DNPN01000113.1:0-238 GCA_003501385.1 Rhizobium sp.
CCAAGGTGCAGCTTGCGCCATCTCTTGCGTCTGACTTTGATCTTGTGCTTGTTTTCAAGCCATTCGCCCTCACCGAAGACCTTAAGGCCTGTGCTGTCCACCACAAGATGGACCGGCCCTGATGGCCTGGTTGTGGGCCGCCTTGAAGGCAATACCAGCCCATTGCCCCGGCGTGACAAAGTCGAGAAATCCGGAACGTTGATCTCAACGCCCATCAGTTTCGCGATACTACGCATCA
>DNPN01000113.1:519-4629 GCA_003501385.1 Rhizobium sp.
GCCTTGGGTTTGACGTAACGGCTGATCGTAAACAATCCGCAGGGTCAGACACATCGTAATGGCCAAGTCTGAATATTTCCGCTGACCGCCGCGCGATTTCCGCTGCGGAGCCGACCACTGGATAAGCGCATCCTCGCTTATCCAGACCGTCAAATCACCACGTCGGCGAAGGCTTTCATTATATATTGCCCAATTCGTGACCTTGAATTTCTGCTTGGGTATCTTGTGCCTGCGGTTTTCATTGTGCTTATGCGGCATCAAAAATATCCTGTGACCCAAAATGGGCACCTGATATCAGATCAACGGCGATCCGCGCAACAAAGCCGCTCTCATCAGTGGCGGGTTGGCATCACCCCATAGCAAGAATGAGAACAATATTTTGAACGTGGCAAAACACACCACGTTTTATAATATATTTTATTATTTTTAGCGAACACTTCTAGCGTAATGGTGCCGATTTCTAATTATTTTCTCAAATTCTAACGTACATTTCTTCGAGAAATTAGCATTTATTGTCATAAATTATTATATTTTACGTTCAAAGTTCCGGGAACAAACTAGGTTACACCCTTACCATGATCGCGATTGTATTTCAAATTTATCTTCTATCATCTTCAGTTATCTTATCTATAACACTTGATTTGGTTGACCTCCCCCGTTCTGAGGCGCTTAAATCTGCCAACATTCGGCCACCCTTTCCGTAGGGATGAAGGCAGAAGAAGCGCCTATTAAGAGTTGAATTTCTTAACTTAAGGAGAGCCCAATGTCCGTTGAGCCATCACCTGAGGAAAATCAACGTCCCGGTTCACCCGGTTCGGTTGACCCCAAGTCGAGACCATTTCAAACCATCGATCACATCGCAATTGCGGTAAAAGACCTAGAAGCCGCGATCCACGTATTTCGCGATGTCCTTGGCTTCGCGTTAGGAGAGCGCCGGCACATAAAAGGAAGGCGCTCCGGCATGATAAGCGCGGAAATGGAAGCCAATGGGATTCGCTTCGTGCTGTGCCAGGGCACTGAGAGCACATCTCAGGTTTCACAGCTGATCGAACATCACGGTATAGGCGTCGCCCACATTGCGCTAGCGGTGGACAACGTCGAAAGAACCGTGACTTCGCTACAAAAGCAGGGTCTGGAGTTCGACACCAATGTAATCAACGGACCCGGCCTGTCGCAGGCCTTTTCTTCACGTTGCCAGCACACCGGCCTTAGCTTCGAGTTCATCCATCGAAGCGGTGAAAGCGGCTTTCTCGAAGGTAACGTCCAGGAGCTGTTTGACCAGTTAGAGCAGGCAAACCGGTACTGATTTTGCCTGCTTCGAAACTTCAAACCCGTTTTATTGATGGTGGTACATCATGGTTTCGCTCGCCCAATCAGATGTAATGAATTTCCTCAATGAAATTGCCAGCGAATACCCGGAAGCGATTTCTCTGGCAGCCGGGCGGCCGACCGAGCGGCTTTTTGACCGGCTATCTCCGCAACGGCTTGCAGAAGCGCTAGGCGAGTATCAATCAAGCTCTGCGAAGGGTCCGCTGCGGATCGACGACCTACTCCAATATGGGCGAACCGCCGGTGTTATTCCCGATTTGATTGCTGCGCAACTTCGTACTGACCAGATGGTAGCAGCACGTCCGAACGAGTTGCTCGTGACCTCAGGATGTCAAGAAGCGCTAATGCTTTGTTTGGCATCGATTTGCGGGGAGCCGAACGACATCCTCCTCTTGCCAAACCCCACCTATGTGGGAGCAGTCGGCGCAGCTCAGGCCTGCCAGGTTCGGACGTGGCCCCTGGAGCCCGGTGACTTGCCCGAAGCAATAGAGAAGGCTGCGGTGCAAATCGGCAAAGCCGGACGCGTTCCCAAGGCCTTGTATTTAATTCCGGATTTTGACAATCCAACTGGAAACGTCATTTCGGAAGCAAAGCGGCGCGAAATCATCGAGCTTTGCAAACGTCATCGCATTCTAGTTCTGGAAGACAGCGCCTACAGCCTGTTTAATTTCGACGGCCAATCAATTCTCCCGATGGCGGCCATGGATGACGCCGGTTGTGTGATCCATCTCTCTACCTATTCGAAAACAATATGCCCCGGTGTGCGCGTGGGCGCGGCAACCCTTCCCGAGACCTTGTTCGGAAGTAGGGATGACCAGCTCTCCCTTTGGAAAGCGCTTGTCCAACGCAAAAGCTACATCACCGTCAACACGAGTTCGATTTGTCAGGCGATCGTCGGAGGATTGCTACTCGATCAGAAATGCAGCCTTCTCAATTGGATCGATCCAGCTCTAAGGGTCTATCGCACAAACCGCGATGTGATGCTGAAGACTATCGAACGCACCTTCGCACCTTATGCTGGTGTGGTCGGTTGGAACCGGCCCGCTGGTGGGTTTTTTCTTGCTCTTGATCTGCCATTCGATTTCGACGTTGACGCAGTCGTTGAGTGCGCAACGGAGTACGGCGTCATCGTAATGCCGATGGCATTCTTTGCCTTCGATGATTCTCAAAGCCGAAGCGTTCGTCTCTCCTTCAGCGCAGTTACTCCCGATCAAATTTCCACTGCGGTGGAGGCGTTCGGGCGTTACGTTGCTACCCGCATCTCGCGCCGCGCGGTCGCATGAAAACGTGGTCATCGGATCTCTTCTGATCGCTACGGCGGAGAGGCATTGCCGCAGACCCGCCTGACCAGAGGAACTGACTATGACCAAGAATAGGCCGTTTGGCTTCTGAAAATAAAAGCATCAAGGGGTTCCGATGAACGAACGGTTTCAAGCTGGACATACTGCTCAAAGCTCACGTAAAAATACCGGTCTTCCCCTGAGTGCTGCCCAAATGGAAATTTGGCTTGCGACCCAGCTGACGGAGTCAAGTCTACCTTATACCGTTGGTGAGTCCATTGAGATCAACGGGCCGGTCGACGTAAACAGATTCCAAGCCGCGCTTGGACAGCTCGTAGCAGAAACCGACGCGCTTCAAGTGCGTATTGTCTCCGAGGACGGTGAGCCGCGCCAGATTTTTGGCCCCATCCCGAAATCGTCGCTTCAGTTTGTCGATTTCGTTAGGGAAATGAATGTAAACGAAGCAGCCGCCCAGTTTGTTCAGTCGGAGCTTTCGCGGGCGATGAACTTGGAACAGGGACCGCTGTTCGCCTTCTCCTTGCTGCGCCTCGAGCAGAACCGATACTGGTGGCTTCACCGTTATCATCATATCGTCGTTGATGGTCTTAGCATGGGGTTTCTGGCTCGTCGCGCCGCAGCGATTTACACCGCGATTGGTCGCGGACAAGTTGAGGCCGAAGGAAATAGCGGATCGATCAGACTGTTATTGGGCGACGACGACGCCTACCGAAGCTCAAGTCAGTTCGATCGCGACAAAGCCTACTGGACCGGGCAGGTCGCTGACGCGCCACTTCCGGTAAGCCTGACTGGAAGAACAGCCACTTCGACCGCTCACCACATTCGCCATAGCGGAGTGCTCCCATTGACTGCGATCGAACCATTCCTCTCTGAGGGGAATGTCGGCCGGGATGCAGCATCCTTGGCAGTCGCGGTGATGGCTGCCTACTTGGCACGATTGAGCAATGTTGACGACATTGTTCTTAAATTGCCGGTCAGAAGCCGCAGCAGAGAGGAAAACCGGTCCTCTGTGGTCGGGATGTCGGCAAATTTGCTGCCGTTGCGACTGCAGGTAAAGCGAAACGGCAGTTTTCAAACACTCATTCAGCAGGCTTCGTCCGAAATTCACGAGCTGCTCCGTCACCAGATGTATCGCGGAGCCGAGCTTTACACCCGCGCCGACAACAGTTCAGCCGATAGCTTGTCGAGCGGCTGCGGCGTCAACGTCATGGCTTTCGACTACAATTTTTTCTTTGATGATAGCCCAGTGCGGGTTAACAAGTTCATCCGAGGGCTTGCCGATGACCTTACCTTTGTTCTTTACAAAGCGACTGCTGCCGACCTACAGATCGACCTTTTCGGCAATTCCTCGCTGTATTCTGCTGCAGAGCTGGAATTTCATCATCGGAGGATCACGCATCTTTTACAAGCGGTAGCTGCGAAGCCTGAAGCCAAGGTCGGCTCAATAGATGTGCTTTTGCCTTCGGAGCGCAGGCTGCTTCTG
>DNPN01000106.1 GCA_003501385.1 Rhizobium sp.
TGACGAAGGCTTTCATTGTACGCAGGCCAGTTCGTGACCTTGAATTTCTGCTTGGATATCTTGTGCCGCCGGCCTTCATTAAGTTTATGCGGCATCAAAAATATCCTGCGATCAAAAAACGTCGCGTGATAGCAGTAACATGGGGATAGCTGCAACAAAGCCTCGTCAGTCCGTCTTTTGCGCAGCCGCAATGATAGCGGCAAAAAGATATTGATCGGCGAGAGAGTCCGATGGTGGTGTTCGGTTCTCGCCACCTTGCGTTACCGCCGCGTGAAAGGCTCTCAGCTCGACATCAAAGGGGTCTTGATAAAAGGGACCAAGCCGAGTGAGGCTGTTATCCTGATCCGTGGAGTTCTGAATATCCAGCACCATCGGCAGATTGCGAATGTAAGGGGTTGGATATTCGAAGGCCAGACGGTTGTAGCGGGAGTTGATCTCGAAACCGGCTTCGAAGCGCACGACACCGCCAATCATGCATTCATAAATTGCGGTAAAATGACCGTAGTCAAACAATACCGTGATCTGGCTGCCACCCTGTTTGATTTCCGCCGCGATAACACGCCGAGGACTGCCCAGCAGATCCCGCATGGCCGAGAGGGAGTGAGAGGATAGCCCCGTCAGAACGGAATACGCCGTCATAAGTTCAGCGGGCGCATTCGGGCCAAGCACGTTTTCCATCATCGCGTCACGCAACTGACGGCTTTCCTCGATAAGGCTTGCAGGAATATCATCCTTGGGCGTGACAACCGTATCTGTTTGACGAAAATACCAAGGGCCTTCGCAGATGACATCCCGAACACGAACGTAGGTGATATCAGCAAAGGCTGGCAATTGCTTCTTCGCCTCCAGAAAGGCCGGTGCAAATCGGCGCATATAGCCAACCATGGCAACGCGATCTGTCTGCTCCGCAACATCGTTGAGTGCTGCCAGATCCTCTACCGTCAAACAGCAGGGCTTTTCAATCAAAACATGCTTATCAGCTTTCAGGGCCGCACGGGCATGACGGCCATGGTATTGATCCGGGCTCATGATCAGAAGCGCATCAATATCCGGTGACGCAATCATGGCATCGACACTGTCAAATACCTGCTGGATGCCCCACCGGTTCGAAATCGACCGGGCCACGCTGGGAGACGGGTCGTAAGCGCCCGCAAGCGTGAACATTTCGGTCAGTCTTTGCAAAATCGGCAGATGAATCAACTGCGCCACTTCTCCAAGACCAACAAGACCAAGCTTCACCATAGGATTTCCCGCCTTCGACCAGCTTTCAAGATGCGATAGATAGTTCAAGGCATATTAAATACACAATAATGATTATATCAAGAGATGTTTTGCACGAAAAAAGAGGATTTGATATGGGATTTTGAAAGCGAAAATGGCTTAATGATTGAATACGCTTTATTTTATCCAATTTTTGGAAAATGGCATTTCCACCACAACACTCTTTTGCTTTCAAGTCAGATCGATTAAGGTGTCACTGTAGATTTAATAAGCGATGGAGTCGATTATGAAGCTTGCGACAGCGCCTGACGCCTGGGGTGTCTGGTATGCAGACGATCCACGGCAGACCCCTTGGGAGCGCTATCTAGACGAAGTGCGAGATTCTGGTTTCACAGCGACCGAGACCGGGCCTTGGGGCTATCTGCCGACCGATCCATCCCGTTTGACGGATGCTCTCAGTAGCCGTGGATTGAGCGTATGTGGATCAGCGCTCGTACATCTCCTCGCCCCCGCAGATGCAATGGAAACCCTGCGCCCAAGGCTTGAGCAGACGTGCTGGCTTTTGAAAGCGATGAAGGCCGAGTGGGTGGTGCTGATGGATGATTCAGACCTGCCTCAGCCCGGCAAAAGCCGCGAGCTTTCCCCGCAAGACTGGGCATCGATGATCCGCAACGTCAAGGAAGCGGCCCATTATGTCACGGAAGAGCACGGGCTTTCTTTCGTTTTCCATCCGCATGTCGGCTCTGGCGTGGAAACGGAAGCCGAAGTGATCCGCCTTCTGGAAGAAACGCCAGAAAACAGCGTTGGCCTTTGCTTCGATTTTGGCCATCATGCCTATACGGGTGCCAATGCCGTGGCCTTTATGAAGCGCTACGCAGACCGCATTCCCTATTACCACTTCAAGAATGTTGATCCTGTTCTGCTCGCGCACATACGCCGCAACAACATCAACTTCATTGAGGGCTTCCAGTCGGGCGTTATGTGCGAACTGGACAAGGGCATGGTGGATTTTGCCGAGGTTCGGGATTTTCTTGCAACCCGTGGGTTTGACGGCTATGCCGTTTATGAACAGGATATGTATCCCTGCCCGCCGGAGAAGCCCTTTCCGATTGCGCGCCACAACCGGCAGGTTTTGCGTGAGCTTGGGATTTAAGAGCGATACCGAGAGTGGTGCGACAAGAGGACGAAGGAACAGCCGTGACACTGCTGGATCGGTTTGATGGAGGTTTTGCCCGCGACGGTGAGGACATTATTGCGGGCAGCCGGATTGAAGATGCCCGCATTCACAATCGTCGTCTGGTGTTTGAAACCATTTTTCAACGCGGCCCCATCAGCCGGGTGGAGATTTCAGCCATTGTCGGGCTGAAACCCCAAACCATTTCGTCCATCACCCGCGAACTGCTTGAGCAGCAGTTGATTGTGGAAGCTGGACGGTCCTCCGGTCTGCGCGGGCAGCCGCAAATCTATCTGGAGGCCAATGCCGAAGCGGGTTTTTCAATCGGGGTCCATCTGGATCAGAACCAGTGTCATATTCTGGTGTTTGACCTGAAACGGCAGGAACGCGCCCGCAAATCGATGCGATGCGATACAGCAAACCCCGACGTGACCGTGCGGATGCTGGCGCAAACCATAACAACCTTGCTGCACGACAATGCTTTGCCTGCGGAGCGCATCTGGGGCCTTGGTCTGGTGTTGCCCACGTTTGGCTCCGATGTCTATGATTTCGATTTTTCCATGCAGCACTGGGAGGCCTGGCGCGATGCATCCTTTGCCGAAGACCTGCAACGCCTGACCGGCTTTGCCGTATTGGTCGAGAATGACGGAACAGCAGCAGCCATTGGCGAGCGCCTTCACCGCCACGATGCACAGGAGGTGTCCTTTGCCTATTTCTACATCGGCCATGGAGCCGGTGCGGGACTAATTATTGATGGCTATCCCTTCAAGGGTGTTGGCGGAAATGCCGGAGAAATCGGACTGTTGCCAATCCTTGGCCTTGGTGCAAACCCTGTCTGGCCGGACAATCCCAGCAGCCCTGTTCAGGGCGGCGTTCTCTCGATCGGTGGGCTTGCTAGCGCCTGCGGCCTATCGGAACTGTCCATGGACGAGCAGAGCATTTTGCACCTGCTGGAGCGGCGCGATCATCGGTTGATGGATTGGCTTGCGTCTGCGGCCAGTGTGCTGCGCGATGTCTGCGCGGTTATAGAAGTGATGTTCGATCCCGGCTTTATTGCCGTGGGCGGTGCCCTTCCCCGTGCACTGGTGGAGCGGCTGGTGGATCGCGCCTATCCGCTCCGCCCCACGCCGTCAGCCAGACGTGACCGAGCCTTGCCAAGGCTTTTGCCTGCAACGCTGATTGAGGATGCGGCGGTGACAGGAGCTGCGATGCTGCCGATTTTTGTCACCACCAGCCATAATTTTCGCCATCTCTATTTCCGGCAGATTCTCGCAAACGACAGGTAATCGTTATGCAGGCCCCGCATGATGCACGGCCTTGTTATCGCGAAACAGCGTGTAGCGGGCAACAACGGGTGTGTAGAACACCCCTTCCTTGATGTCGGCATCTTTTGGTGTCTGAACTTTCCAGACGGTGCCATCCTGCGCTTGCGCCTCGATCTTGAGGAACGAGCCGTAATTGACAATGCGCCGCACGCACGCGCCTTGGCCGTCATCGGATGGCGACAGGACAATATCTTCCGGGCGCACCGTTAACAGTGCCTCGCCCGTCTCTATCGGCGCATCAATAGCAACACCACCCAGATGCGCGCGACCTTGATCGATCTGAATGCTATGGGAATTCATATCGCCAATGAAGCTGGCAACAAAAGGCGAATTGGGCGTTGAGTAAATTTCGCGCGGCGTGCCCACCTGTTCAATTCGACCCATGCTCATCACCACAATCCGGTCGGCAACAGAGAGCGCTTCATCCTGACCATGGGTGACGAACACTGTGGTAATGCCGAGCTTCTTCTGAATTTGCCGCACTTCCTCGCGCAAACGGTCGCGCAGGTGTTGATCAAGGCTGGCAAAAGGCTCATCCATCAGCAAGATTTTTGGCTCCAGCACCACGCAGCGGGCAATGGCAACACGCTGGCGCTGGCCACCAGACAGATGCGCCGGGAGACGCTTGCCATAATCCGCCAGTCCCACCATGGCCAAGGCATCGGAGACCTTGCGGGCGATCTCGGCCTTGGGCAGTCCGCGCAGCGTCAGGCCAAAAGCAATGTTTTCAAACACGGTCATGTGCTGCCAAAGGGCGTGGCTTTGGAAGACCATGGCAGTTGGGCGTTTTTCCGGCGGTGTGCGTGCAACGTCAACACCATCAATCAGCACCTTGCCGCCGGATGGCGTCTCGAACCCGCCAATAATGCGTAGCAATGTTGATTTTCCCGATCCAGAGGGGCCGAGAAGGCAGACCAGTTCACCATCATGAATGGTGAGCGACAGCGGCTCAATCGCCGTGACAATCGAATAGTTTTTCGAGACGTTTTCGAGGGCGAGTGTGGACATGTGTTCAGTGTCTTTCTCGAAAATAGGTTTCTAACATCAGCCACCCAATCCCTTGGCAAAAGCCTCGCCGCCAATCACCCGGCGCGCCATCAGGATGGCGGCCAGAGACGGCACCCAGAGCATGACAGACAGCACAGCCCCATATTGCACCACCAACTGGTTGTTGATCATCGACATCATCAACAGCGGCATGGTGCGAATACGCGGCGCGCCCACCAGCCATGCACCTTCCGTCTCGTAGAAGGTCCAAACGAAGGTCATCAGCAAGGCGGCAGCAATGGTGGGAAAGGCCTGCGGCAATGTGATGTGGCGAAACACCTGCCAGCGGTTTGCACCGACATCACGGGCGGCCTCTTCCATATCCCGGCTGACCGCTCTGAAGGCCGCTGTTGGCAGCCAGATCATCAACAGCAGGGTATTCAGCAACTGGATAATCACCACACCGGTAAAGGTGCCCACCAGATTGAAGGATAAAAATAGCACCGCGATGGAGATAATCAATGCAAAGCGCGGAAAGGCATTGGCCATCAAAAACGACAGCATGAACACTGATTTTCCCGGAAAATCCATGCGGGCAAAGGCATAGGCTGCTGGCAGGCAAATGATAGCGGACAGTGCTGTCACGGTCAGCGACAGCTCAATCGATGTCCAAAGGCCCGCCCAGACATCCGGGCGGGCCAAGACCGCAGACCAGAAGCGAAAGCCCCATTTGGTGGGCAGAACGGAGGGATAGAACCATTGTTCGGCAAAGGCCCAGAGAAAAACCGTGAGCACGGGCAGAACGATAAAGACAATCAGAAACAGCAGAATGATCAGGCCAAAGACATCATGGCGGCGACTGGATAGGATCATCATCACTCTCCGTCTTGGGGCTTGCGGGCAATCGAGCGGACATAGGCAATGCCAGCAAGAGAGCATATCAGAAAAGTGATGGTTGCCTGCGTTGAGGCTTGCAGCGGATCCCGCACGCTTGCAAATGTGCGCAGCATGAACGGCCCCATCATCTCCGGGCTTGTAGGTCCCAGCATGAAGGGCATCAGGGCTTGGCCGAAAAAGCCTAGGAAATTCAGCGCCGACACAATCAGCAGGGAATGCATGATTTGGGGAATGATGATGCGGACCAGTATCCGCAGCCTCCCCGCCCCAACATCACGGGCCGCTTCAATCGAGGCATCCGAAATGCCGGACAGGCCAGAGATCAAGATCAGCAACGTCAAAGGCATACCATCCCAGAGTAGGCCAATCACCGGCCCCCAAGGCGTCAGATAGGGCGATGCATAATGGTGGAACCCGATCAAGGACAGCAGACTTTGCAACCAGCCATTGGGCCCCAGATAACGGATCAGCGCGTAGCAGATGATAATGCCGGGAACAAACATGGGAAACAGCGCCAAGCCTTGAATGAGGCTGGCCAGCGGGCCACGGGTAAAGCGCATATAGAGCGCAATCGGCAGATTGATGACAATCAGCAGCGCAAGGCTGACGAATGTGGTCCAGAGCGTTCTGCCAAGATTGGCAAGGCTATAGGCATCGGTGAAGAAGAAAACATAACTGTCAAAATTCAGCCCGTGAACACCATCAGGGCCTTCGCGCCAGAAGGTGCCGATAATGGTCAGCGCCGCCGGATAGAACAGAAAAATCACGATAGACAGAACCGGAATGGCCACAAAGGCCAATCCGGTCCAGCGCGATCCTTCCGAGAGGCCATGCGTGCGCATCACCATGCCTCAGCGCTTAATGTTTGAGGCGACGTTGCGATACCAGCCCTCAAACAGTGCAGGCTCCCATGTGCCGGGGAAAAGCGGGATGGATTTAGGCGCGACTTTTGCGAATTTATCCTGAAGTTCCTTGGACATGAACTCCCACTTGATGCCCGGGAAGCCGCCAAGGTCGGTCACAACGTGGTTCTGAATGTCCGGTGTGATCAGGTAATCGGCAAGCTTCAGCACCATATCCTTGTTGGCCGCGACCGTTGGCACGACAACGCCGGAAAAACCGCCGGTAAACGCCAGATCCTGCAACTGCGCAACAGATGTTGTCTCAGGCACCACGCCCTGACTCATCGCCTGCAAGGCCATGTCTGACCAGGCAACGGTCATGGAAACAGCGCCGCTGGCCAGCATCTGGATGGAGGCGGTGTTGCCGGAAGTGTATTCACCGCCCTTGAAAAGCGAGGGCTGAATATCCTTGAGCAAAGGCCATAGCTTGGAAAACAACGGCTCGGCATAGGCAGGGGTGAAATTGTCCGGCAGGAATAGATCGGGGTTCAAGCCGGTGACTTCCTGAAGTGCACGCTCGATAAAGCAGGCCCCGGAATCGCCAAGATCAGGCCGGGCATAGGCAAATTGGCCCGGATTGGCCTTGATCCACGCCACAAGCTCCTTAAACGTGGTGGGAACGGTTTTGACCTTCTCAGAGTTATACATCATCACGACTTGCGATCCGCGATAGGGCAAAAGCGCCGGGCTTTGCACCACAACCGGGTTGACCTTATCGTAATTGGATAGACCCGCCTTGGAAAAATCCACCCAGAGACCCGCCTGCAGCGAGCCTGTGGGATAAAACGGCGTCACCGCCTCCAGCATATCGACCTGCGGGTCCTTTTTGGCCTTGAAAGCGGCCATGGCGCGATCGGCCAAAGCATCCATGGCAGAACCGCCGCCGCCGGGAACAAGATTAAGCGTCACGCCGGAATGGGCCGCTTCAAAACGCGGTTTGATCACCTGGGTCCAGAAATCAATGACATTGGTATCGCTGTTGAAGAATATGTCGAGAACGCCGGGGGCCGCAAAGGCGGGACGCGAACCAGCCACAGCCAGACCAACACCTGTCGCAGAGTATTTTAGGAATTCACGTCGTTGCATGCGCATTGACACCTCCATCGGCAGCACGGACACGCGCCTGCCCTTTGTTTGGCCACGGAAAGGCCAGGTTCCCACTCCAGATTGGCGACTGCGCTTTACATGCGTCTCTATCTGCCAACATTTAAATTCTTAGCACGAATTATATCGCCCCTGTCAAGCGGACAATTGAACAAATATTCGTTTTCAGAGTCCATCGGATTCGATTATATTCCGCCAGAATTTCCATCGAAATGACAATTCACAACTTCATCGACCGAGCGAAGAATCAAAGAAATCCGATATTTTGGAGAGATAGTGGTCGATTTTATGCGATAATTCGTTATGATCCCGCCAAATGCAGCAGAAAAATCGTGATCGTGTTTTTTCAAAAATATTATATCATCAACAATGATTAAATGTTGCAGTGCCAAACAAAATCAGCCTGGGAGACAATCATGCGTGCCTATCGAGACCGCCAGCGTAGCCTTGAGCAGCTTTCGCGTCACATCGAAGTCTGGGCCGATGAACTGGACGCTTACGAGCTGCGCGAACGCACGTCACTTGGGGCTTTTCTTGGCAGCACGCCGGATGGGCTGACCACGCGCATCGGCGCTGGTGATGCCTGGCCAAATCGCCATGGCATTCACACGTTTCTGCTGGAAGAGGCAATTATGGTGCCGGAAGGCCCAGATGTGGAGCTGCGGCTTGATTTTGGGGGTGAAAGCCTTGTGCGCCTGATGGGTCTGGATGGCGAGATTCTCGAGAGTTTTGCGGCCAACCCCTGTCATCGTAGATTTGATGTCCCACGCGGTATTCCCTTCAAAATCAAAGCGGAATCCGCCGCGCGCAGTCTGTTTGGCGTGCCCAATCGCAACCCCGTGCTCGCCATGGCCGAAATTTATGGATATTATCCAGAAATTCGCGCCTTGCGCCGTCGCCTGCTGATTTTACGCAACACCGCCGATACGGTGAAGGACAAGGAACTTGCCCGCACGCTCTATGAGGCGGCGGAAATTGCCCTTTCAGGCTTGCGGCTGCCAACAGCAACACAGGATGTCGGACCGCGTCTGGCCAGCCGCACTTGGGCGCGCGATATATGGGAGCGCAGTTTTGAGCCCACCGACGCCCCGCAAGCCGTCACACAAGAAGCCCTTGCTTCTGTTGAGACAGCAACCGTCCGACTTGATGCCATGCTGACTGAGCTTCGAAACACCTACCCTAAACAGGGACGCGTGTTGGTGACCGGTCACGCCCATATTGATTACGCCTGGCTTTGGCCCCAGCCAGAAACAGTGCGAAAGATCGTGAGAACCTTCAATAGCGTCAACGCATTGCTCAAGCGCCACGATGATTTTCGTTTTCTGCAATCATCGTCCCTCTACTATCAGCATGTTGAGCAAGAGGACCCGGCACTGTTTGAAGAGATCAAACAGCGCGTCTCGGAAGGTCGTTGGGAAATCATCGGCGGCATGTTGGTGGAGTGCGATACCAACATGCCCTCGGCAGAAGCGTTTTTGCGGCAGTTTTTGCATGGGCAGCGCTATTTTCAAAAGCACTTCGGTATCACCAGCCGCGCGGCTTGGTTGCCCGATACGTTTGGCTTTACCGCTGCAATGCCGCAGATCATGCGGCATGCTGGAATCGACACGTTGGTGACAATCAAAGTGTCGTGGAATGAGACGAACAGCCTGCCGGATAATCTTTTTCGCTGGCAGGGCAATGATGGCTCGCGGGTGCTGGTTCACACTTTCGACGCCTATGACAATGACGGCTATAATATGCTGATGACACCCGCCGCCCTGTGCGAGGTGTGGGGCAAGCATGCCGCCAAGGATATGACCGACACCGTCATTGCCTCCTACGGCTGGGGCGATGGCGGCGGTGGGCCGGACCCGGATCAGATCGAAACCCTGCCGCTTCTCAATCTCATGCCGGCCATTCCAACCGTCGAGCATGGAGCCATAGAGCCGCATATTCAGGCCCTGGCAAGTGATCTTGAAACAGCTGCCCTGCCCGTATGGCGTGGTGAACTTTATCTGGAATACCACCGAGCAACATTGACCACGCAGGCGCGCACCAAACAACTCAACCGACAGGCAGAAGCCGCGCTGGTGGCTGCGGAAGCCATCTCCGTTCTGGATGCATTGGAGGGCGGAGCGCCTGCTGTGAACAACCTCAAACCTCAATGGGAATTGCTGCTTCGAAACCAGTTTCACGACATTTTGCCGGGTTCTTCCATCCGCGAGGTCTATCAGCAAACCGAGCCGGAGCTGGAGGGCGTAATTCATGACGCCACAACGCTGATCGAGACCCGCCTGCAAGCCATTGCGGCACGCCATAGCGGTGATCTTGAAGGATTGCTGGTGGCCAACCTATCCGGCTCCCCAAAAACCGCATTCCAGATTGAAAGCGCAAGCCCCCTGCCCGCCGCCTTGCAAGCGCAGATGCTGAACGGGCACTATGTTGCCGCCATTGAGCGTGATCTGAAGCCGCTCAGTCTTGGTTTTGCCAGCGCTGCCAGCCAGCGCCGTGTAACAACCGACGGCAAAACCATGGAAAATGATTTTGTGCGGCTAACGCTGGATGAGGCAGGCCGGATGATCAGCCTGATCGACAAAAGATCAGACCGTGAGTTGATGGATGGTCCCGGCAACCAATTGCTGCTGTATCGCAATGATCTGCCCCGAAATTTCGACGCTTGGGATATTGAACCCGGCTTTGAGCTTGGTGAAGAGGAATGGTTGTCGCTTGAAACGCTGGAGGTGACGGCCAATGGCCCGCATCTGGCAGAAATCACCATCACCAGACGCTTTTCAGCCAGCACAATCCGGCAAAAAATCCGGCTATGGTCCAACAGTCCACGGGTGGAATTTGTCACCGATCTCGATTGGCACGACCGGCGCACCTATCTGCGTGCCGCCTTCCCCGTCACCGTACTGGCAGAGGATGCGGTGTTCGATCAGGCCATTGGCGTCACCCGGAGGCCTACCCATGACAATACCAGCTGGCAAAAAGCCCAGTTCGAATCCTGCGGCCATCGCTTTGTGTCACTATCGGAAACAGACTGGGGTGCCGCCCTGCTCTCGGCGGACAAATACGGCTTTTCTGCCAAGGGCAACAGGCTGACACTGAGCCTTGTTCGCGGCCCCATGTTTCCAGATATGCTGGCCGACGAGGGCTATCACCACTTCGTTTACGCCTTTTTGCCCCATGACGGCCGCTGGTGGAGCGAAGAGGTTCAGGCGGAGGCCGATCTCGTCAATGCGAGCCTGCCTTTTACGAAAGCCACCGCTACAGAAAACTACGATATCGCGCCGATCGGTTTTTCAGGTCAAAGTGTCCGGGTGCACACCCTCAAGCCCGCGGAAGATGGGGAAGGTCATGTCCTGCGTCTGTCAGAGTCTGCTGGTCGTCGCGGGGCGTTTCATTTAACGCTGCGAGATAGTCGTAACCCTATTCAGATCAATGCCATAGAGGTACCGCTTGTTGATCCGGATGATCCCTTGAGCCGTCCTTTCGGCCTCGCAAGCTTTCTCTTTTGAAGATGAGAGAGCTGTAAACCGGGTTCAATGCCTCGGGCCTCGAACGCTTTAGACCAATCCGCATTCAC
This sequence comes from Rhizobium sp., assembly GCA_003501385.1. Classification (GTDB taxonomy): domain Bacteria; phylum Pseudomonadota; class Alphaproteobacteria; order Rhizobiales; family Rhizobiaceae; genus Allorhizobium. The sequence continues at coordinate 11,182 of DNPN01000106.1, forward strand.
CGCTTCAATCCAAACAACTTCAAATTTCCTTAGCGTGTATTATTGCAAAAATGCCCACGGAGCCCCCCTTCTGCGTTAAAAATGTTAGTCGCTACATTTCTTGTTTGATCTGGACCGCATGACAATCAACACGCGTGGACGTTAAACGGTCTGGCAAGCCAAGCTTTCGCCTAAGGCTTTTTTTACCAAAAGCGTTGAAAGTCCACTGATCTCAATATTCAGTTCTGCCCAACCACCTTTCTAGCCTTGACGTTTGCCCGGGAATACAATGTCTTGATCGACAAGAACGTTGAACTTGTAGCCGGGTCGGATTACCAGTGTTGGCTGGACGTCCATATTGCGCTGGATGGTCCGATCCGCGACCCGACCGAACGTCTCGGCAAAATTCCGCAGCGCCGCATCCGAGGCTGTATCTTGCGTCGCCAACGTCGAGCTTTCCGGAACGGCCATGTCGATACCCGTCCCGATCAGCGCGGTCAGCACGGCTGAGCCGAAGGTTTTGAGATAGTGGTTGTTCACCTTGTCATTGAAACCACCATACCCTTGCGCATCGGTCCCCGACATGCCGCCGATCTGCAACGTCGAACCATTCGGGAATATGATGTCGGTCCAGACAACGAGTACACGTTTCTGTCCGAATGACACTTTGCTACCGTAACGGCCAAATAGCTTTGTGCCCTGGACCTTGTTGCATCGATCAGATTCAGGTCGAGATAACTCTATAGCGTCGTACGATTAAT
>DNPN01000058.1:0-2630 GCA_003501385.1 Rhizobium sp.
CATGCACCAGCGCATGGCCAATGCCCGGCCAGGCAAACAGGGTTTCCACCACCACAACACCTTCCACCAGAAAGATGAACTGCACACCGAGATAAGTTACGACAGGCACCGAGACATTGCGCAGCCCATGCCGCAAAAACACCCGCCATTCGCTCAGGCCCTTGGTGCGGCCAAAGCGGTAATAGGCGGATTGCGAAACCTGCACCATGGCATCACGCGCCACCTGGGCGGAGACGGAGGCAAGGCCCAGCGCCAGCGTCAAGGCTGGCAACACCAGATGGCTGGCGTGCTCATGACCGGCCGTGGGCAGCACATTCAACATCAGGCTGAAAACGATGATGAGGCTGAGGCCCACCACAAAGGGCGGCACGGCCCGCAGCGCGGTGGAAACCAGTTCCAACCCGCGATCCAGTAAGCCGCCACGATTGAGACCGGCCAGAATGCCAAGCGGCGGGCCAAGCAACAGGGACAGCAGAATGGCCACTGTTGCAAGGCGCAACGTATGGCCGAGAAGCGTTCCAAGCTCCTCGAATACCGTGCGCCCGCTGACCAGCGAGGTGCCGAGGTCCAGCCGTGCCAGATCGTAAAACCATTCGGCAAGTGCCTGCACGGCGGGCTTGTTGAGATCCAGTTCGGCGGCCACTTTTGCTGCCGCCGCACTGTCCACCGCATCATAACCATAACGGCCAGCGGCAATGGTATAGGCCATGTCACCCGGAAGCGAGCGGGCCATCACGAAGGTCAAAAGACCCACGGTGAAGGCCACCAGCACGGCCTGCAATAGACGGTTCAGCACGGTCCGGGTCATTTTGCCCAACGCATGGTATCGAGGCCAAAACTACGCTCGAAGGGGTCAATGCCAGCATTTTCGAGCTTGGGAGAAATGGCAACCGATTGCTGGTACCAGGCCACCGGAATCACCGGCAGATCGCTCTGAATGACAGAGACGAGCTTGTGCCGCAGCGCTTCCGCCTGCGTGGGATCGGTCGTATTGACCAGCGTCTCAAGTGCCTGCTGGAACTCCGGGTTCGTCCAGTTCATCGCACCCCAATCGCCGCCCTTCGGGCCGTAATCCTGCAACATGGTGCCAATGGGGTCCGGCACTTCGGCAAAATTGCGGGCCATCAGGCCAAGCTCCAGCGTGCCATTGTTGTGGCGGGCTGGAATTTCGCTGGAACTCATGAGGGAGATCTGCACATCCACGCCGATCTGTTTCCACTGTTCCTGCAACACGGTAGCCAGCAGCGGCAGTTCCGGCCGGTCTGGATAGGTGGTGAGCGTGAAGACAAGGCGCTGGCCATCTTTCTGCATCACACCATCGGCACCCTTTTTCCAGCCAAGGCCTGTCAGCAGGCTTTCCGCTTTTTCTGGATCGTAGGCCAGCGGCGCAAGCGATGGATCGTTCCAGATGCCAAGCGTCGGCGGGAAAAGTTGGGTGGCAGCAGCAGGATACCGCAGCACAGCCTTCGCCAGCCCCTCTCGGTCAATGGCAAGGCTTAAGGCTTCGCGCAATTTCACATCCTTCAGAAGCGGATGCCCGGCATTGACCTTGATGAGAACGCTGCGGCGAATGGATACTGCCTCAAGCTTCACCTTATCGCTTTTGGCAAGGCGGGTGCGGCTGGCCGGATCGAGGTTATAGACATAATCGCCATCGCCGCTTTCGGCCATCAGCGCGCGGGTCTCGGCACGACCAACGGCCAGATAACGCGCAGCCTGCATTTGGGGCTTTGTACCCCAGTAATCAGCGAATTGTTCAACGGAAAGGCTCTGTGGTACCTCGATCTTCGTCAATCGGAACGGTCCTGTGCCGATGAGGGTCTTCACCTCGGTTCCTTCATAGGAAGCGGGCGCGAGGACCTGCGAGCGTGCATCTGCCAGAAAGGCCACCAGCGGCGCAAAGGGCCTGGAAAGCGTGATGCGCAGAGTGTCCGTGCCATCGGCGGCAATGGCCTCAACCGGGGCCTTGCCCAGCGTGCCGGGCTTGGCGCGGGCAATGTTCAGCGAGGCCGCCACGGCCTCGGCCGTCATCACTGAGCCATCGTGAAAGCGCACGTTTTGGCGAAGCGTAAAGGTCCACACCTTGCCATCCGCCGATGTCGTCCAACCCGTTGCCAGCGTCGGAACCGGCTTTCCCGTGGCATCGGTGCCAACCAGCGTTTCACCTATGCGCATGCGCTGGAAGAGATCGCCAGTCTTCGCTGGATCAAGACCCGTGATTTCAAAAGGGGCAACGATGTTGACGGGACGCTCTTCCGCCGAAAACGCCGGCGTGGCAGCAAAAAGCAGGCTCGTGCCAAGGGTGCAGAACAATGTTTTTATCATCGCAGACCTATATGTTATATTGTTACGATTCTTGCTAATAGATCGTGCTGCACATGTCTACCGTGCTTATGTCAAAAGTTGTGAAAGCGGTTCAGTCCTAACCCTTGATGGATTGCACCGAGATGAAACAGATCAGGATCTGTTGCAAAAAAATCTTGTGGTAGAATGGAGTTCCAGACGATCTGTGCTTTTTGACCAGAAGGGTCTCGGTTTAACCGCATCACGAATGCAATCACCTAGAGTTTGGCAGGGAAAAGTGGAACCCGGTTTTTCCGAAAAGACAAACGAAAACAAGAGAGTTTAGA
>DNPN01000058.1:2911-3084 GCA_003501385.1 Rhizobium sp.
AATCTGAACCTGACAGACTCTAATTGTCGGACGATTGCTCAAAATCTTGTTCGTTCAGGCGTAGGAATATTTTTCTCTGACTTTAGGGCTCTCAAAATTTTGCAACAGAATCGCGCAAGTCTATTTCGCCCATATTACACCAGACATACTGACGATGAAAATTGACGGGCGGG
>DNPN01000104.1 GCA_003501385.1 Rhizobium sp.
ATCGACATGACTGCCTCCGGCGAGAAGGTCAACACGACCGGATCTGCAATCACCATTGAGTCTGGCGTTACAACCGCGACTATTCAAGGTGATGGCAGTGACACAATCAATGTTGTTGGTTCATTGACGGCGCTGTCTCTGAGTGGTCAGAGCAATACAGTCACCATGACCGGTGGGACGCTAACCTTCGTGAACGGAGCGGCGGCCACGGTCAACGGTAAATCGAATACGATCAATGAAACCAATGCTTCCGACGTTATTACAAAGGATTCGGGTAATATATTGAATGTAACTGGAAGCAACAATACGGCGACATTGGCAGATGGCTCAACGGTCAATGTTGGAACATCCAGCCAGTCTGGCATAGTCACCCTCACTGGAAATAGCTTTAATATCAAAGAAAATGGTTCCAGTTCAAATGTCGTGACTAGCGGGACTGGAATGGTGCTGGACATTTTGGGCTCTAACAATAGAGCCACAGTCGCGAGCGGCAAAATCACTGTTGAAGCAGGAGCATCCGCAAACCTGTCAGGTGACTCGAATGCAATCACTGATCGCTCCACTGGAACGATAACGACCTCGGGCAGTGGTAATACGATAGATGTTGTGTCTTCAGGCGCTCATTCGATCTCGATGACCGCGGGCTCGGTCAAGCTTGAGTCCGGTGCCAATGCCACAATCACCGGAAACAATGATACGGTTACACTTCTGGGCGGCAACACAGCAACGGTCACTGGCACAGGTGAAACCTACATGTTTGGCACCGGGGCTGGGCAAGACACAATAGCGGCACCAAGGGGCAATAATACAGGGGTCGTGGATTTCGGTACCAACCTGACCGACGAAAACCTTTGGCTCGTACAATCAGGAAACAACCTCCAAATTGATATTCTTGGTACCAAAGACAGTCTGACAATCAATGACTGGTTTGGTGGCACCCCAGTGGCGGCAGTGCAGAGTTTTGCGACAACCGATGGCTTGAAGCTGGATAGTCAGGTTGCACAGCTTGTTTCGGCCATGGCCAGCTATTCTTCTCACAACACCGGCTTCAACCCGACGTCCGCGACGCAAATGCCGAGTGATACGACGCTGCAAAACGCGATTGCCGCAGCGTGGCATCACTAAAGCATAGAGACGTCGGGGTGAGAAAGGTTGGGTTGCGAGAGGGCTTATGCTGGGAGTGACACATACGAGCACAGTAACGTCAAATGGCGGGTTGGAAGCATTTGTTTTGCTTTTGCGGCTGAATGGCATTGCTGCTGATGCGGAACAGATACGCCACCGTTTCGGTGGCGTCGAAATAGGCATGCCGGAAATGTTGCGGTGTGCCAAAGAGTTTGAGCTAAAATCCCGCGCCATTTCAAGCAACTGGGAGAGGCTTGAAAAAACGTCCCTTCCCGCGATTGCACAAGGAAGGGATGGAGCCTTTTTCATTCTTGGCAAAGTGTCAGATGTTGGAGTGATCATCCAGGATGCACGGTTGGGACGACCGCAGGAACTCAGCCGCGCTGAGTTTGAAGAAAAATGGAGCGGTCGTCTTCTGCTGATGACAAGGCGCGCAAAACTTGGTTCGCTTGCACGCCGTTTTGACATTTCCTGGTTCTTGCAAGCGATGGTCAAATATCGTCGATTGTTGACGGAGGTGCTGATCGTCTCGTTTTTCTTGCAGCTTTTTGCATTGATATCACCGCTTTTCTTTCAGGTGGTGATCGATAAGGTTCTCGTTCACCGCGGTTTGACAACGCTGGATGTCTTGATCATCGGTCTGGTCACGGTCTCGGTGTTTGAAACCATCCTGACCGCTCTGCGCACCTATGCGTTTTCCCACACGACCAATCGGATTGATGTCGAGCTGGGTGCTCGATTGTTTCGCCATCTTCTGGCGCTTCCTATTGGGTATTTTGAAGCAAGGCGGGCCGGTGACAGTGTGGCGCGTGTTCGCGAGCTCGAAAATATCCGCTCATTCCTCACAAGCTCTTCGCTGACACTGGTGATGGATCTGCTCTTCACCTTCGTATTTCTCGCGGTCATGGCATCCTACTCGTTGCCATTGACCGGAATTGTCATGGCCTCCTTTCCTTTTTACATCGGGATTTCTGTAGGCGTGACACCGATATTTCGTCGCCGTCTCGAGGAAAAGTTCAATCTAGGTGCGGAAAATCAATCCTTTCTCGTTGAAACCGTCACCGGTGTGCAGACCCTAAAGGCGATGGCCGTAGAGCCACAAATGCAACGCCGTTGGGAAGAACAGCTTGCGGCTTATGTCAATGCGAGCTTTCGTGTGCTCACTCTGGGCAATTGGGCAAGCCAATGTGTGCAATTGGTCAGCAAGCTTGTCACCGCGATTGTTCTGTTTTTCGGAGCGAAAGCCGTGATTGAAGGCAATATGACGGTTGGCCAGCTTGTGGCGTTCAACATGCTGGCTGGCCGTGTCGCCAATCCGGTCTTGCGCATTGCCCAAGTCTGGCAAGATTTTCATCAGGCCAGATTATCTATTGAGCGGTTGGGCGACATTCTCAATACGCATCCGGAGCCGAGTTTTTCTCCCGGAAAAGCGGCCCTTCCGACCTTGCGCGGTGCGATCACATTCGAGCACGTGACTTTTCGATATCGACCCGACGGCCCAGAAATCCTGCACGACATCAACATTACAATTTCTGCCGGGCAAATGGTCGGCATTGTTGGACCATCAGGCTCCGGCAAATCAACGCTCACCAAACTGGTTCAGCGGCTCTATTTGCCGGAAAGTGGCAGGGTTTTGGTGGATGGCGTTGATCTGTCCGCAATTGATGTCACATGGTTGCGGCGTCAGGTTGGTGTCGTTTTACAAGAAAACGTCCTTTTCAATCGCTCAATCCGCGACAATATCGCGCTTGCTGACCCCGGCATGCCGATTGAACGTGTCATGGCGGCCGCAAAGCTTGCGGGGGCCCATGATTTTATTCTGGAATTGCCCAACGGTTATGATTCACCTGTCGGCGAGCGCGGTGCGAGCCTATCGGGAGGACAACGTCAGCGCATTGCTATCGCCAGAGCGCTTGTTATGGACCCACGCGTTCTGATCTTCGATGAAGCGACAAGCGCGTTGGATTATGAGAGCGAGAGCATCATTCAAGAAAATATGCTGCAAATTGCCAAGAACAGAACCGTTCTGATCATCGCACATCGGCTGTCGGCTGTCCGACATGCTGACCGTATCTTGACAATTGAACGTGGACGCCTCGTGGAAGATGGCAGTCACGAAGAACTCGTCGGGGCCGGTGGCCGTTACGCCTCCCTTTTGCGCTTACAATCGAGTGTGCACAGTGTCGCGTGAACCCAAGACCGCCCACATATTACCCTGGCCAAGGACACCACTCCGTCATGAACAGGAGCGGCAGTTTCTGCCAGCCGCATTAGAAATTGTTGAAACGCCACCTTCTCCTGTCGGGCGGCTGACAGCATTGATCATTATCTTGTTCTTTTGTCTGGCCTTGGCGTGGTCATGGTTCGGGCATGTCGATATCATCGCGACGGCGCAGGGGCAGCTTGTTCCGACCGGCAAAATCAAAGTTCTCCAGCCTCTCGAGTCGGGTATTGTTCGTGACATTCACACGCAAGATGGCGACAAAGTCCGTACTGGTGATTTGCTGATCACTCTTGATGATACGGAGGTCCTTGCCGATCGCGATAAGGCGATGCATCTGCTGAAGCAGGCAAAGCTTGATGTGGCAAGACTGACGGCCCTCAGAAACCAAACAAACCCGGAACAAGCGGTCGACGCTTTTGTGCCACCTGAATCTGTTTCACCTGACGAGTTGCAACTGGCCCGGTCTTTCATTTGGGCTCAAGCCGCTGAACAGCAGGCAAAAACGGAGTCCCTGGAACAGCAAATTGGTCAAAAAATAGCTGAAGCTGAGGAGATTCGCGCCAATATCGAAAAGCTCAATGCAACAATGCCGATTCTTGAGGAGCGAGATGCTATACGGACTCGTTTGCTCGCGGAACAAGTTGGAGATAAATTTCAATGGCTTGATGCCGAGCAAGCCCTCATGGAAGCAAAGCATAATTTGATCGTACAAGATCGGCAACTCGTTGAGATAGACGCAGCGCGTCAGTCATTGCAGCGACAAAAAGATCAGGCCATTGCCGAATATGACCATCAACTATTGAGCGATCTATCGGATTCAGAACAGGATGTGAGTGGCTATACACAAGACCTCGTCAAAGCTGAACGCAGGCTGGTTGAGACAAAACTCCGCGCTCCGATTGATGGGGTTGTGCAGCAATTGGCAATTCACACGTTAGGTGGCGTTGTCACGCCTGCTCAACAGCTTTTGCAAATCGTTCCTGATGATCAATCGCTCATTTTGGAAACCAAGGTTGCAAACGCGGACGTTGGTTTTATCCGTGCTGGTCAAGAGGCACAAATCAAGGTCGAGACCTATAATTTTACGCGTTATGGACTGGTTCATGGGCATGTCATTTCAATCAGCCCGGATGTCGTCACAGAAGATAAACGTGCGATCGGCGTCAGCGGTGATCAGAACAGTGATGGCAAAACCTCACAATCCGACACCACCAACCAATCGCCAGCCTATATAGCCCGTATTGCACCAGACACGCTGACGATGAAAATTGACGGGCGGGACGAAACTCTCAAGCCGGGAATGGCTGTCACTGCGGAAATTAAGACCGGCTCTCGTCGCATTCTTCAATATCTCCTGTCTCCGATCCGCGAATATCAAGAGGACTCGATACGGGAGCGATGAACGTGCGTCGCTTCTTTCCCTTTTGTCAGCCTCTACGCAATGAGCCCGTATCTTGACGCCAATATTCGATTTTGAAAAAATGAATGCGATATTCAATCGATCATACAATCACTTGATTGATCTGATCAGGGATGACGGTTCTTATATTTACAAATATAAGCTGGGCGATCCAACGCATTCCGACAAATACAATATCCTACGCCACGCTGGCTGTGTCTGGGCTCTCAACACGTTTTCAATCAATGAGTCCAAAAATCCCAGAATTGACCTGGCCCTTCGTTATCTGTTGTCGAAAATGGAAACTGGGCCTAACGGCATAGGCACATGCATCCCCGAAGACGATTCAATCAAGATTGGGGCAAATGCATTGGCTTTATTAGCCCTTTTGTCGACTGATCGGCCCGAACAGTACAAGTCGACGATTGATGGTCTCATAAGCTATATGTTCAGCCAGCAAAAACGCGACCTCGATTTCGTTCACAAAGTTGATCGACATAGCGGTCAAGCAACTGATTTTTATTCAGATTACTACACGGGGGAAGTGCTGTTTTCCCTCGTGAAATACGCCATCGTGTTTTCGGACGCCGATGTTTTAGAAAAAGCCGAACGGGCCCTTATTGCACGCCTAAAGCAACGTTATGGCATAAAACAGCATAGCCATTGGATGATGTATGCAGCGAGCACCATGTTTCAAATCAGGCCCTCTTACGGCTTGATCTGGTACACGAAAAACTTCATCGACGAGGTTGTGAACAATAATGGCTATAGAACATGGGGGCGGGGAACGCCCATAGCATGCAGAACGGAGGCCTTATTGTCTGCGCTTGATGTTGCGCAGCGCGCAAGTTTCCCAGAGTATTACATCGCAAATGTCATTGGCGAAATATCCAAAAATATTGCCACTCAAGCAGAATATCATCTTCCAAATGGCGGCTTTAGCGGGAGAAAAAACAACAATATTGTTCGTATTGATTTCATTCAGCATCATCTCCCCGGCTTTTATCCCGGGAATTTCTCGAAATTGGGGTTTGGATCAGAATATGTAAAAGGAGAATTTCCGGCGAGAAAAGATGCAAAAAGTTGGTAATCATCCCGATTTTAACGGGGTTCTGCGGTAGATTTCACGCGGCCATTTTCAGTTTCTGAGCGGGTGCAATACCGCCAATGGCGATATTGTGAACCTCTTTTACGTACGCTCTGAAAGTTTGCGCCTCACTGCCTGCCGGCAGGGCCGATCGTCGTTGTCACTGATACTGAGTTGTAGCAATTACCTTGCAACATCCTGCGGGTGGACGACGAATTCGAGGGAGAAAATCGTCCAATGGCTTCATCTCCGTCTTTGTCGTGGCTAAAGGCAGCGCGTGAAAATCCGGCTCAGACCGATGGTCGTAAAGTTGCACGGATTTCACCGGAGGATAAGCTTGGAAACATTTGTAGCCATCAAAACACGTCTTGCCGGCACATTGGCCGAGCATGGGGTTCACCTATACGGGATCCGAAATTCCCGAGTGGCAAGCGGGATCGGAACTTGTCATTGTCACAGTTCATGGCGATATTGGCTCCGATAAGGGTTACTTATCGGATGTTATGACCCAAAGCATGGATCGTACGCAATGATGAACCTTAATAGATATATAGCTTTCGTTTAATGATGTGTTAATCATGATTTCAATGGCTTACGATCTCGCCAAAGTCAGCATGACAGCTCTGATGCGGCGTACGTGGGGCAGATTCGGTGGCAG
>DNPN01000215.1 GCA_003501385.1 Rhizobium sp.
GTCCGCACAAAAACTATAACGTACATGCGGCTAAATAAGAGATAAAGCCGGTCGCATTGAATCCTATTCACTGCGACAGGCTTTAGAGATCAGGCTCAGCCGATCTTCGCTTAATCAAAAGTGCCTCCCTTCGGGGAGGTTTTTTGTTGTGGGCTATAGACATCACCACGGCATAGGGTTGCCAGCGCGCAATTGCAGCAATCCTGTCAATTTTAAGGAAAGACCGGATGAAAATTGTAGCAGTACATAAGAAATCACTGCACAAAGAGCCAGCATAGCTTAAATTTAGAGCAACCACCTGCACAAATGCATGGCAGTCGCCCAATTATTGCACTGTCACAATTCAAACCTCAGGCGTATAACCATGCCAACAGCTGAGGCGGAACAAGCCGCAAGATCAGCAAACAAAGAAGTCTGAGGAAAACACCATGAACCCGATCCGCATTGCAAAGAACTGGATGAGCTACCGTCGTACGATTTCTGAGCTGGGCAGCCTGTCCAACCAGACCCTGTCTGACATTGGCATTACCCGTTACGAAATCCGCAATATCGCAAACCGTTCTTTCCGTTAATCGAAAGCAATGGTTTGTCTGTCTTAACGGCACCAAGCGGTGCCGTTTTTGATTCTTAGGGATTGCAGCATAATTCCCTTTTGATGATTGGAAGCAGACCAATGGCGTGTTAAAGAGCCGCCATGACCCAAAACAGCTCTTTTTCTCCCATTCACATCATTGGTGGCGGCCTCGCTGGCTCAGAAGCCGCATGGCAAATCGCACAAACTGGTGTGCCGGTTATTCTGCATGAAATGCGCGGTGTGCGTGGCACCGACGCCCACCAGACAGATAGCTTGGCCGAACTGGTTTGCTCCAACTCCTTCCGTTCTGACGATGCGAGCGCCAATGCCGTGGGCGTGATCCATGCAGAAATGCGTTTGGCAGGCTCATTGATCATGGCGTGTGCAGATCGTCACCAGGTTCCAGCCGGCGGCGCACTTGCCGTGGACCGTGACGGATTTTCCGAAGCCGTCACCCAAGCCATCCACGATCACCCGCTGATCACCGTTGTCCGTGAGGAAATTGACGGCCTTCCGCCGAAAGAATGGGATCTCACCATTATTGCCTCGGGCCCGCTTACATCTCCTGCTCTGGCAGAAGGTATCCGAACAGAAACCGGAGCCGATGCGCTGGCGTTTTTTGATGCCATTGCGCCAATTGTTCACCGCGACAGCATTAATATGGACATTTGCTGGTATCAATCGCGCTACGACAAGGTTGGCCCCGGCGGCACGGGCAAGGATTACATCAACTGCCCGTTGGATGAAGCCCAATACAACGCCTTCATTGATGCCTTGATCGCTGGCGATGCCGTAGGCTTCAAAGAATGGGAAGGCACGCCCTATTTTGATGGCTGCCTGCCGATTGAAGTCATGGCAGAGCGCGGGCGCGAAACCTTACGCCATGGCCCGATGAAGCCAATGGGCCTGACCAATGCCCATAACCCAACTGTCAAAGCCTACGCCGTGGTGCAATTGCGGCAGGACAATGCTCTGGGCACGCTTTACAATATGGTAGGTTTCCAGACCAAGCTACGCTACGGCGCACAGGCTGAAATCTTCCGTATGATTCCTGGCTTGGAAAATGCAGAGTTTGCCCGTCTCGGCGGCTTGCACCGCAACACCTATATCAATTCGCCAATTTTGCTCGACCCAACACTCACCCTGAAAAGCCGCCGGGGCCTGCGCTTTGCAGGCCAGATCACTGGCTGCGAAGGCTATGTTGAGAGCGCGTCCATTGGCCTCTTGGCTGGACGCTTTGCGGCTGCCGAGCGCAAAGGTGAGGAGATCAGCCTGCCACCAGCCACCACGGCGCTTGGCGCATTGCTCAACCACATTACCGGCGGTCATCTTGTCTCGGACGATGAGCCGGGCAAGCGGTCCTTCCAGCCGATGAACATCAACTTTGGCCTGTTTCCAGATCTTGAACCCGGCTCTATCGTCAAGCCTGATGGCGTGAAGCGATTCCGGGGCAAGGACAAAACCGTGATGAAGCGGCAGTTGATGTGTGCGAGAGCGCTGAATGATTGCCGATCATGGCTGGGACTGCCACCAGCAGAAGCTGTTCCGGAGTTGGCTGAGGTTGAAGAGCTCGATTAAGTCTGAGGCTTTTCGGGCGGGGTGCCAGCATCTTTCAAATCACTTTCTGAAAGATAATTGCTGAGCATCCATAAAGACACTTCCGCGGCCTCGTCCGCGGAAGAAAACATGTAGTCACCATTGTGCTGTGGAAAATCGGCAAACACCACATGCAGGCCCGGGCCCTGGCTGAGCATTTGTGCCTCAAGCCGCCCCTTCTCAATCACATGGCAGGCATAGTGGCCACGCATATTGCGCATAAAACCGGCGCGATTATCGTGGAGGCGAGCGAACACGGCCTTACCATCCGCTGTGGCGTGCAGGCTACGCAAAGCCTCATTGGGGAAAGCGCGGCCAAACTCCATGATGGCAACCCCGACGTCGCTCAGATCGCGGCCATCATCGCGCTCCGCGAGGCGGGAGAAATACCAGGATATGCCGATAATTCCGCCGAAGACCAATATACCAAAAGCCACGCCCACAGACCAACCTCCGAATTCGCGCGCAGAACATCGCAGCAACGTGCTCCGCACGGTTTTCGCGAATTGCACCGCGTTTGTACATGCAGCACCGCCTCCAAACGAAATCGATTCCGATTGAATGAGTCTTGCGGTAAACCATCACTTACATAAGCGGCAGAGCTTGTGCGAATTTGACCTTCATCAGAACCTGCGCAACAAACTTGCCTTCAGCATGGTCATTTGTCGCCGCCATTGGGCAGGTCGCAGTTGCCCTTCAAGAACTTTACCACTCTTGGCCCGCGCTAACAACAACACAGGACGTGCAAGCGCAACCGGCAAATAAGCACTGAACAGACTGGCTGGCAGTTTGCCAAGGCTTTGTGCCTTGGTCAAGTGATCGATCCCAAGACCAGCAAACGCCTCGATGGCACCATGAATACGCGATGTATCCTTGCCCTCCAGAAAGCCCTGCCGATCCAGCCCGGTGGCCGCCAGAATCTCATCGGGAATATACAGCTGTCCACGGGCTCTGTGCTGGGGCATCAGCAACAGCAGGCCTGCAATTGCCTGAGCTACGCCTGCATGGCCCGCAATATCTGCACAGGCCGCCGCCACCTCACCATCCAGCACAAGACTGGCAAGCTGGATCAGCGCCGATGCCGTTTCGCCCGCGTAACCTTCGAGCGCGGAACGCGGTCCGATAGGGTCATCATAAAGATCGCCAACCCGTGCATCAATCATATCCAGCAAGGGCTTGAGCGGGAGGCGATGCTGCTGCACCGCTTGCAACAGGCCAGCTGCTAGCGGATTGGCCTGAGAATCACCATGGGTGCTGCCGGAGAGAAGATCGCGCCAATATTGCAGCCGGATTTCCCCCGGCAATGGCTCGCGCACCAGCTCACGCACCCGCGCCAACTCCGCACTGAAGGCATAGAGGGCTGCCAGCGCAGGCTGCTTATCCTGAGGAGACAGCAAACAGGCGAGATAGCGATCCCTATCGGTTTCGCGCAAAATAGCCAGACAGGCATCCTGCGTCATATGCGAGCCTTGATCAGCATTGCCGGCCATGATCTCAGACCGCCATCAGAACAGCGGCAACGGCCCGCTCTTCTGCTAACATGACGTTATAGGTGCGAACAGCTGCACCCGTACTCATGGGATCAGAGCCTATTCCCGCAGCCCGCAACGCTTCTTTCACATCATTGGGAATGCGCACAAGATCCTTGCCGGTTCCCACCAGCAGAAATTCAATCTGCGCAGCGTCATCCAGAACCCGCTGGAGAGACAAGACTGTCAGCACATCGCCTTCCGCCAAATCCCAACCATGCACGCCCGAGGGCAGCAACATCAAGGAGCCGCGATGCGACATATCCGCAAACCGGAAACCGCCATTACCATAGGTATCGATCTGCGCCCGACCGGGAAAATGCGCCTCACGAATGATAATTCCCTTTGCCAAAGCTTAAGCCCCCGCTCCGCTCACAGCCTTTGTCTTTGCCTTACCGTTCTTGTCCTCATCCGCACGATTGGGGCTATCAGGGCGCAAACGGAAGGCAATCAGCACAGGCGCGGCAATATAGATCGATGAGAAGGTGCCGACCAGAACACCAAACAGCATGGCGAACGTGAATGAGCGAATGACCTCGCCACCAAACAGGAACAGTGCCAGCAATGCCAGAAGTGTGGTGACAGACGTCAGAATGGTACGCGACAGGGTCTGATTGATCGAGGTATCGATCAACACGTCCAGCGGCATTTTTTTGTAGCGCCGCAGGTTTTCACGCATACGGTCATAAACCACCACGGTATCGTTGAGCGAATAGCCAACAATCGTCAAAATCGCGGCAATACTGCTGAGGTCGAATTCGACACCACTGATCACATAGAGACCGAGCGTCAAGATCACGTCATGCAGAGTGGCAATGATCGCACCGGCGGCAAACTGCCACTCAAACCGGATCCAGATATAGACCAGAATGGCCAGAAGCGAAATGACAACACCAATCGTGGCCGATTTGGTTAGCTCACCGGAAACCGAAGGGCCAACCACTTCCGTTCGGCGGAATTCATAGCGATCTTCCAGACCGATACGGAGCTTGGCCACCGCCGATTGCTCACCGCTCTCACCTTCGCCCTGCGCCTGCAAACGCACCAGAACGCTACTCTTGTCTCCAAAACCCTGCACCTGAACATCGCCGACATTCATCGTGCTCAGTTCGTTGCGGATAGCAGCAACATCGGCGTCGCCCGTCCGTGCCTTCAACTCGATGATAGAGCCGCCAGTGAAATCGATACCCAGTTTCATCCCGACCGTGCCGAAGCCGCCAAGGGCTGCCAGCGACAGCGCCACCGAAATACCAAATGTGTAACGGCGAATGCCCATGAACGGAATGTTGGTACCGTCAAAAATCCCCGTGCGCACGCCCTTGGGCATATGCTTGGGGCGACGACGGTTGACCCAGATAACAAACAGCCACCGGGTCAGCGCATAGGCCGTAAACACCGTGGTGATGATACCAATGGCCAGCGTCACCGAGAAACCACGAACCGGGCCAGAGCCGAGGAAGAACAGCACGCCCGCGGCAATCAACGTGGTGAAGTTGGCATCCACAATCGTGGCAAGCGCTTTTTCAAAGCCCAGATCGATGGACTGGATCAGCGAGCGGCCACCATTGAACTCTTCACGAATACGCTCGTAAATCAGCACGTTGGAATC
>DNPN01000228.1:0-630 GCA_003501385.1 Rhizobium sp.
CGTTGGAATCCACCGCCATGCCGATTGTCAACACGATACCAGCTATGCCCGGCAGGGTCAGTGTCGAGCCAAGCACCGTCAACACAGCCATGATCATGATGATATTGGCCGCCAGCGCCACAACGGCAATGACACCGAAGAAACCGTAGAGGCCGATCATCAAAACAACCACCAGTGCAGCGCCGATCAAGCCAGCCGACACACCGGCATGAATCGAGTCAGCGCCAAGGCTTGGGCCAACGGTGCGCTCTTCTACCACCGTTAATGTGGCAGGCAGAGCACCGGCGCGCAGCAGTACAGCCAGATCATTGGCACCCTGTACCGAGAAATTACCGGAAATCTGCCCGGAACCACCAATGATCGGCTCGCGGATCACCGGAGCCGAGATGACGCGGTTATCGAGAATAATGGCAAAGGGCCGCCCAACATTCTGCTGGGTCGCCTGCGCAAAGCGCTGCGCGCCACGGCTATCGAAGCGGAAAGTGACCACAGGCTCGTTGTTTTGCTGGTTGAAGCTGGCCTGCGCATCCACCAGATCTTCACCAGAAATGATAACGCGCTTTTCAACCAGATAGGGGGCAGACGCATCATCTTGTCCATACAGCACGTCAGACGTGGCGGGGGGGCGGG
>DNPN01000228.1:890-1253 GCA_003501385.1 Rhizobium sp.
TCCGGGCGGACGGCCACTGATCGCTTCTGTCACCGGCATGGAGG
This sequence comes from Rhizobium sp., assembly GCA_003501385.1. GTDB lineage: Bacteria > Pseudomonadota > Alphaproteobacteria > Rhizobiales > Rhizobiaceae > Allorhizobium. The sequence continues at coordinate 935 of DNPN01000228.1, forward strand.
TATCCACCATTCGGAACGTCAGCTTGGCAGTCTGGTTCAACAACGCCTTCAGGCGCTGCGGATCGTTCAGACCCGGAACCTGCACAATGATGCGGTCCTTGCCCTGACGCTGGATCAAAGGCTCGGTATTGCCCAACTCGTCCACGCGGCGGCGCACCACTTCGATGGATTGGGTAATGGCAGAGGCCATGCGATAATCGATACCGGCATCGGTCAAGTTGATTTTGAGCAACCCGTCGCCCGCATCGTCCAGCGTGGCTTCCTGAAGGCTACCGCCAGTCAGGCCGCCCGTGCTGACCAGATTGGTCAGGCTTTGCAG
>DNPN01000228.1:1492-1928 GCA_003501385.1 Rhizobium sp.
TGACCAGATTGGTCAGGCTTTGCAGGGCCTTTTTGGCCGCATCAACCTGAGCAACATCGGTGATACGCACTTGAATGGCCTGTCCAGTGCCGCTCAATCCGGTGTAGCGAATATTGGCATCACGAAGATTGGTGCGAATATCGCCAACAATACTATCCAACCGCTCCTTGACGATGTCGCTGCGCTGCATCTGCAGCATGATGTGCGAACCGCCCTGCAGGTCGAGGCCAAGCGTCATTTGCTTGACAGGAAACCAGGATGGGAGATGCTTCAAGCCTTCCTTGCTGAACAGATTGGGCAGCGCAAGCAAGACACTCACCAGAATGGCAAGCCAGAGCAGGATTGTTTTCCAGCGGGCGAAATACAGCATCGACATCTCGAATGATAGAGTTTGTCAGGGAAAAGTCGTCACCGATTTTCCCGAAAAGACAAACGA
>DNPN01000228.1:2181-24512 GCA_003501385.1 Rhizobium sp.
CGAAAAGACAAACGAAAACAAAAAATCTAGAGCCTGACAGGCTCTAGCAAAAAATGAGGCCGCCTTTTTTCAAAAGACGGCCCGACACAAAACGCAATCAAGCGTCGGCTTTAACCGGCTCGCCCTTGACGCGCACTTCCGCAACGAGGCTGCGCAGCGCGCGGACCTTGACACCATCAGCAATCTCAACTTCGAGTTCACCATCGTCGATCACCTTGGTGACCTTGCCGATCAAGCCGCCGCCCAAAACAACCTGATCGCCACGGCGAATGGCGTTAAGGGTCTCGGTGCGCTTCTTCAGCTGGTTGCGCTGCGGACGGATCAACAGGAAATACCAGATGACCATCAAAGGCGCAAAAAGATAAAGCATTTCAAGGCCGGAGCCAAAGCCGCTGGCGGCGGGTGCCGCATCCTGGGCGAACGCTTGGGTAATAAACATGAAAACTCCTTCGGAACCGGGGCTGCAAAGCGCTGAATGCCCCGTGTTTTGCTGCCGGAATATAGTAAGGGATGCCACAAATGCAACAGAAACAGCAGGTTTGCGTACCGAATCCAAGGCTAATACACTTTCGAGGGCCTTTTCGCCATGGTAGCGGCAGGGACAGAGCACAATTTAGCCCTTCCACCACCCCACGAGGCCGACCATGACCGATACGCTGGAACAGCTTTTGCAGGAAGTCAAACGCCTGACAAACGCCATGGAGCGCCTTGCTGGCCCCGAAGATGCCATCAATGACTGGACGGCAGCGGAGTGCTTTGTCTGGCATCCCACAGGTTCTCGGCTTCAACCTGTGGCACGACCCAATCGGGTTGAGCTGAGCCTCATTCGCGGTGTGGACCGGGTGCGCGACATTCTGCACGACAACACTGAGCGCTTTGCCCAGGGCTTTCCGGCCAACAATGTCTTGCTTTGGGGCGCACGCGGCATGGGCAAGTCATCACTGGTCAAAGCGGTGCATGCCGATGTCTGCCGCACGACTGGCGTAAAGCTCAAATTGATTGAGGTACATCGCGAGGACGTCGCTTCCTTGCCCGCCTTGCTGGACATTTTGAAAAGCAGCGGCCAGCGTGCCATTGTGTTCAGCGACGACCTGTCATTTGATAACGACGACACTGCCTATAAATCGCTGAAAGCCGCCCTTGATGGCGGCATTGAGGGGCGGCCCGACAATGTGTTGTTTTATGCCACCTCCAACCGCCGCCACCTGCTGCCACGCACTATGATGGAAAATGAGCAATCCACCGCCATCAACCCATCAGAAGCCGTGGAAGAAAAGGTGTCACTCTCCGACCGTTTCGGCCTGTGGCTCGGCTTCCACAAATGCAGTCAGGACGATTACCTCACGATGATTGATGGTTACGCCACCCACTTCAATCTGGCGCTCCCAACCGAGACATTACATGCCGAAGCGTTGGAATGGGCCACCACCCGTGGTGCGCGCTCCGGTCGGGTTGCCTGGCAATATATTCAGGATCTCGCTGGCCGCCTGCGCGTCAACATCAACGGCGTATAACACGAAAGGCCCGACGCAAAACGCCGGGCCTTTCGCGAACTCCCTGAAACGCACTACCTTACTCAAGGAAAGTCATAGGGTTAACCGGGGTCGCATCTTTGCGAACCTCAAAATGCAATGTTGGTTGGGTGGCATTGCCGCTCATGCCAGATTCGGCCAGCTGCTGACCGCGCTGCACCTTCTGGCCGCGCTGCACGGAAATTGTGCTGGCATGGCCGTAAACCGTGACGGTGCCATCGTCGTGACGTACCAGAACCGTATTGCCCAGTTCTTTCAGGCCGTTGCCGGCATAGATAACAACACCGTTTTCAGCAGCCTTGATTGGCGTGCCATTGGGCACTGAAATATCGATACCGTCGTTGCGTTTGCCGCCAACATTGGCACCAAAGGCAGCCACAACCGCACCACGGACTGGCCAACGATATTTGCCAATGCCCGTTGCTTCCGGCGCTGTGGCACCTGGATCGGTGGATGCCACTTCCGTAACGGATTTGGTTGGAGCAGCCACAGGGGTGGCCTTGGGAGCATCAGCCTTTGCGGATGCAACTGGCGCATTCACTGGCGTGACCATTGCCTTGTCGCCCTTGGCGGGCAGGTTCAGCGTCTGGCCAACCCGCACACCTTGAGAATCCAGCGCATTGGCCTGCTTCAAGGCCGCAACGGTAACGCCATTGCTCTGGGCAATCTTGTTGAGCGAATCGCCGGGTTTCACCACATAGGTTCCACCAGCAGGCGGCACTTTGCCACTGCCTTCTGCATTGGCGGCATTAGCCGTGGCAATATCGGTCTTGGCTTTATCCCGCAGCTTGGGATTGGTTGGCAAGACTGCGAGTTTCTCATCGCCATGCTGTGCAGGCACTGGTGCCTGGCCCGGCGGCAGCAGAACGCCACCTGCAGCAGCAGCACGGGTTGGCGTGCTGCGCGCACCAAATGTTGGGATGACGATCGATTGACCCGGACGAGCCGCACCCGCCGTTGACAACCCGTTGGCTTTGACGATTTCTTTTTCCGGCACGCCATAGCGATTGGAAAGGGTCGCAATGCTTTCGCCCGGCTTCAGCACAACGCGCGGCGCATTTTCTGTGCTCCAGCCGTTGCTGTCACGACTGACAGCTTCAGGATTGGTCGCGTGCGGAACAGTGCCCGTGGCAAGCTTATCCTGCTCAGCGCCCGTTCCGGTTGAGGGCAGCGACTGAAGGGACGCCGTTTCCCGTGGCGCTGAAATGGGTCCGTTGGATGCCTTGGAGCCGGGTGGCGGTGCCAGATCGGACTTCTGCACAGAGTCTACTGTTGATGCACGACGCGCAGGCGAATAGGTCTGCTGTGCCGGATAGGATTGCGCGATGGCCTGCTGGCGATTGCCATAATTGCCGCCTGCGGATGCGGTTTGGGGCGCGTAGGTACCACCAGAATCACTCACATCAGTCATGGGCACGGGTGCATTGTTCAAGCCCGGCTGTGGCCGGATCGATGCCGTGGCCATATTGTCTGTCTTGGAAAACAGGCCGCTGAACCGGCTGGAATCTGAACTACACCCTGTTGCGGCACTTGCCATAAGAGCAACCCACAGCAGCTTGGCAAAGGGAATGCCGGAAATTGGAGAGTGACTCTGACGCATGATACAACCCGCTAACGACGCAACAATGTGTGAATATATTAAAGCGCGTTAGTGTTACTGGCTGGTTAATTAAGCTGCCTTCTTGGGAAGCTTTTTGGTAAATATCGGGTAAACGCCTGATTTTGGCGCAGGTTTTGCCCATTTTTTGGCCGAGAGTTCAAACTTGGTTCTATAGATACGATGCCACATTTGGCATAAGCGGCAGATAGGGAACCTCAAACAGGTCCTCGCGCTCAAAGCGACTGCCTGTGCGGGTTAACCGCACCATCATGCATCGATCCTCATCGACCATAATGGGGCAGAGTAAAACGCCATTGTGCACCAATTGCTCGGTAAAGCCCTTTGGCATGACGGGAAAAGCACAGGTCGCAAGAATACGATCAAACGTGCCCTCACCCGGCAACCCGGCGGAGCCGTCGCCCTGACGCAAAATGACATTGCGAATCGCAAGCTGATCGAGGCGCGCCTGCGCATCTGTCACCAGCGTCTTATAGCGCTCCACGGAAACCACCCGCTCGACGATTCGCCCCAGAACGGCGGTCATAAATCCGCTGCCGGTGCCAATTTCCAGCACCCGCTGGCCGGCATGCACGCGCAGCCGATGCAACAGACGCACCGCAAGATCTGCACCTTCGAGAAACGAGCCACATTCAATCGGAATCGTACGGCTGGAATAGGCGTGTTCAGCCAGATGATGCGCCACAAATTTGGAACGCGGCGTCTGCTCCACCGCTGTCAGCAGCGTAATATCAGAAATACCTTCGGACCTTAGCCGCAACACAAGTGCGGCAAAGCCCTCTCTTTCCATCAGGGCAGACTTCAAGATAAAACTCCAGCGTTCAACGCAAGCGCTATATTATCCTGAACGGAATAATCCGTCATATCCAACTTCAGCGGCGTCACAGAAATCTGGTGATCCCGAATCGCCTGAATATCCGTGCCGGCGCGGAAATTGCCTTTGCGATCACCAAAGCGCAGCCAATAGTAAGGATAGCCGCGGCCATCCAGACGCTCTTCCACGCTGAGGCCAAAATCCAGCTTGCCTTGGGCGGTGACTTCCACGCCCTTCACCTCTTGCGGCTCGCAATTGGGGAAGTTCAGATTGAGCAAAGTGCCCGGTGGCAATTCCACGCCCATCAATTTTGTAATCAGCTCTGGAGCCAGCGTCTCAGCCACATGCCACGGAATCGGCGCACCCGCCTCGTAACTATAGGCCTGACTGAGCGCGAGTGAGCGGATACCATGCACCGTTCCCTCAATGGCCCCGGCCACCGTGCCGGAATAGGTGACATCATCAGCCAGATTGGCCCCGGCATTGACGCCAGACAGCACCAGATCTGGCTTGCGATCCAGCACCTTACGCACCGCCATGATCACGCAATCGGTCGGCGTACCACGAAGAGCAAAGCGCTTTTCGCCCAGTTGGCGAAGGCGCAAAGGCTCGGACAGGGTCAAGGAATGGGCCAGACCGCTCTGGTCGGTTTCTGGCGCAACAACCCAGACATCATCGGTCAGCGTGCGCGCAATTCGCTCCAGAACGGCCATTCCATCGGCATGAATACCGTCATCATTGGTGAGCAAAATACGCATCGCGCTGTCCCAAAGTTTGTCAAGAAAAAGTGGAACCCGGTTTTTCTGACCATACAAACGAAAACAAAGAACCAGAGAGTCTGTCAGGTTCAATTTGAACATGACAGACTCTCTGGGTTGATCAAATCGCCTTCTCGATCTTCTTCAACCCCCCCATATAGGGCAGAAGAACATCAGGAATAGTAATCGAGCCATCTTCGTTCAGGTAATTTTCCATCACGGCAATCAGGCAGCGGCCAACAGCCGTGCCGGAGCCGTTGAGGGTGTGAACGAAGCTGGTGCCCTTGCCATCCTTGTTGCGATAGCGCGCATTCATGCGGCGGCCCTGAAAATCACCGCAGACCGAACAGGATGAAATTTCGCGGAAGGTGTTCTGGCCTGGAAGCCAGACTTCAAGGTCATAGGTCTTGCGCGCACCAAAGCCCATATCGCCCGTGCAAAGAGTCATGGTGCGGAAATGCAGACCGAGGCGCTTCAGCACCTCCTCGGCGCAAGCCGTCATGCGCTCATGCTCTTCCATCGCACTTTCGGCGTCGGTAATCGATACCAGCTCACACTTCCAGAATTGGTGCTGGCGCAACATGCCGCGCGTGTCGCGTCCTGCAGAGCCTGCCTCTGAGCGGAACGATGGGGTCAGCGCGGTAAAGCGCAAAGGCAGTTTTTCCTGATCGAGAATTTCGCCCGATACCAGATTGGTCAGCGTCACTTCGGCGGTCGGAATAAGCCAACGACCATCGGTGGTCTTGAACAGGTCTTCGGCAAATTTGGGCAGCTGGCCGGTGCCATACATGGCCTCATCGCGCACCATCAGCGGCGACGACACTTCGGTGTAGCCATGTTCACTGGTGTGCAGATCAATCATGAACTGGCCAATGGCGCGCTCCAACCGGGCCAAAGGCCCCGTCAGCACGGTGAAACGAGCACCAGAGAGTTTGGCAGCGCGCTCAAAATCCATATAGCCAAGCGCTTCGCCGATTTCGGGATGTTCTTGCGCAGGGTGATTCCAGCCGGGCTTTTGGCCAACCACGCGGGCCACCACGTTGTCGTGCTCATCCTTGCCGACTGGCACATCATAATGTGGAATATTGGGAATGCGCGACAGGGCGTCGTTCAACTCAGCCGTCAGTGTGCGCTCTTCTTCTTCGGCTGCCGGAAGGCTGTCTTTCAGGGAGGCCACTTCGGCTTTCAGCTTTTCAGCAAGCTCCATGTTTTTCGCAGCCATGGCCGCCCCGATCTCCTTGGAGACGGTGTTGCGGCGAGATTGCATGTCTTGCATGGCCTGCACAATGGCGCGGCGCTTTTCATCCAGCGCAATCAACCCTTGAGACAAAGGGTCCGCACCGCGCTTGGCCAGCGCCTGATCAAGAGCTTCAGGGTTCTCACGGATCCATTTAATATCGAGCATGATCGTTCCAGATTTAGAATTCAGACAGGGATCACCATGCTGACCGAAGTCGGTCGATTTTCATCCGATCCCATAAGGGTTAGAGCGACAAGAAAAACCGCGAACGAGGGGCGCTTATTCCACATCCTTAGACGCACTTGCTTCATCCGTGGCTTCAGCAGCCGCTGCCTTTGCACGCCCACGTTCCACCAGCTTTGCCGCATAGATGGAGACTTCGTAAAGAAGGATTGTGGGCAGCGCAAGACCGATCTGGGACATCGGATCAGGCGGCGTCAAAATCGCCGCCGCAATGAACGCGATGACGATAAAATACTTGCGCTTTTCCGCCAGCCATTTGGCTTCCAGAATGCCAACCCGCGCCAAAAGCGTGGTGACCACTGGAAGCTGGAACACCAGGCCAAAGGCAAACACCAAAGACATGATCAGGCTCAGATATTCCGACACTTTCGGCATCAGCGAAATCGCGACATCGCCTTGGCCGGGGGCCTGCTGCATGGCAAGGAAGAACCACATCACCATGGGCGTGAAGAAGAAATACACCAGCGCCGCACCCATCAGAAACAGCACCGGCGAAGCCACAAGAAATGGCAGAAACGCTGCGCGCTCATTCTTGTAGAGGCCGGGAGCCACGAATTTATAGATCTGCGCAGCAATCACCGGAAATGACACAACCATGGCGCAGAACATCGACACCTTCACCTGCGTGAAGAAAAATTCCTGCGGCGCGGTATAGATCAATTCGGCCTTGCTGACATCCAGATGTGCCCAAATGACCGCCCATTTGTAGGGAATCACCAACAGGTTGAACAGATGCTTGGCAAAGAAGAAGCACACAATGAAAGCGACAAAAAACGCCGCAAGCGACCACACAAGCCGAGAGCGCAGCTCAACAAGATGCTCCACAAGCGGCTGCGGTTTATCCTCAATGTCACTCATGCTTCATCCTTGACTTCCCGGCTTGACTTCCCGGGTACGAATTCTCAGGTCTCACGTACGGTCAATTTTGCGGAAGGCTCTGCGCACAGCCGACCGTGAGGCTGCTCTCGCACTGGCAAAAGCCACAGACGACGGCGTCACGATGGATGCACGCTTTGCCCTCTCCGTCCTGCCAAAAGCGGATATCGTGTGCCTGGCACCACCAACAGAGGTTGATGCACGTGGCGCAAACCGGGCCGATTCGGGATCGCCAATCGTGCCAAGCGGCGGAAAATCGGCATCTGTCATCGGCACAAGCGGATCATCGGCAGAGGAAATGCCACTCACATCAGCAGGCGGAAAGTGGTCCACTTGCGTTGAGCGTTGTAAATCGGCCTTGATGTCCGCACCCATTTGCCGCAACGGGTTAATAGCCTCACGCAAGGCATTGGCCGGATTCAGCTTTTGCGCGTCACCAATGGTCTGGCGCAAATCATCCATATCGGCTTCACGCAGCGCTTCATCAAACTGAGCACGAAACTCACCCGCTGTTTTACGCAACCGCGTTGTCATTTTGCCAAAGGCGCGCAGCATGGGCGGCAAGTCTTTCGGACCCACCACCACGATCAGCACGACCGCAATGACCAGCAATTCGCTCCAGCCAATGTCAAGCATTCATAAGGCTCCCGAAGCCGTCGGCCAAGCGGCGACCCATTCACGTCCATTTACAGGCAAGTTTATTCACAGGCGAACACGGTCGCCCGTGAAACCAATGCTCTCAGGCTTACTTTTCGTCAGCCTTGTGATCCACCGTCTTGGATGGCGTCTCAGGAGCATCATCATCGGCCATGCCTTTTTTGAAGCTTTTGATGCCCTTGGCAACATCGCCCATCAGATCCGGGATTTTGCCGCGACCAAACAACAGGAGCACAATCGCAAGAACGATCAGCCAATGCCACATACTAAAAGAACCCATGGTCCAGCTCCTAATTCATCGATCTTATGGATGTAAGATGTCCGCACATCTTTTTCAAACACCAATTCATCTCTTGATTGGCATGGTAAAAGCGCGGAGGCAAGCTGCCAAGCCCAAGCCATCAACAAGCTGACCAATTTTCACGCGATTATCCGGCAAAATCAGTCATTTCTTTCGTCGCCGGGGGTGAGCAGGCCCAGCTCTTCCAGATCCAGCTGAGTGATCGGATCTTCATCCTCGTTCAAATCTGCGGCATCGGACGGCAAAGGCACATGGAAATTGGGCGGAATACGGCCCGTGAGCAGCCCTGCCCCCTTCAACTCTTCCATGCCCGGCAGATCGCGAATCTCTTCCAAGCCAAAATGGTCGAGAAAATCCCGCGTGGTGCCAAAGGTCACAGGGCGCCCCGGTGTGCGCCTGCGACCGCGAAACCGCACCCAGCCCGCTTCCAGCAGCACATCAATGGTGCCTTTGGATGTTTGAACGCCGCGAATATCTTCAATTTCAGCGCGTGTCACCGGCTGGTGATAGGCAATGATGGCCAGAACCTCCAAAGCCGCACGCGAGAGTTTCTTAACCTCGCTGTCTTCCTTGCGAATCGCAAAGGAAAGATCAGCCGCAGTCCGAAAGGCCCAATGGCCATCAATCTTTAAGAGATTAACCCCTCGCGGCGCATAATCAGCTTGGAGGATGCGCATCAGCGCGCCCACATCGGTGCCAGTGGGCAGTCGCTCCGCCAGAAAGCTCTCAGAGACCGGCTCTGCCGAGGCAAACACCAAGGCTTCGGCAATGCGTAGAGCCTCTTTCTCGCGGATCACGCTGATATCCACGCCAGCCTCTCTCTGCTCGTCATTGCTGTCACTCTGCGTCATCAAACTGCCCTGCCAATCAAGGTGCCGTCGGCCATTCTGCCTTGGCCCGAGCGCATATAAATCGGCTCAAAGGCTCCGCCTTGGCGAATTTCCAGCTTGCCTTCGCGCACCAGTTCCAGCGAGGCGGCAAAAGCGCTGGCCATGGCTGTGACCCGTTCAGAAGGGTCTGCGAGATACTGCATCAGATATTGGTTCAGTGCCGTCCAATCGCTGATTTCACCGATCATCCGGTTTAGCATGGTGCGGGCATCCACCAAAGACCAAACCCGCCTGCGCTCAATGGTCACTTGCGTAAACGCCTGCCGCTGGCGCAAATTGGCGTAAGCCGAGAGCAGATCATACAGGCTGGCCTCATAGGACGAATGCATCCGGTCTGGCACATGCTCCGGTGCGCCGCGCACGAACACATCACGGCCCAGACGGTTGCGATTGACCAGCTTGCCTGCCACATCGCGCATGGCTTCCAGCCGCTTGAGGCGAAAGGCCAGCGATGCCGCCATTTCCTCGCCCGATGGCTCGTCATCCTTGGCTTGTTGCGGAATGAGCAGGCGTGATTTCAGATAGGCAAGCCATGCCGCCATCACCAGATAATCAGCCGCCAGTTCCAGACGAATACTGCGCGCCTTCTCGACAAATTGCAGATATTGCTCGGCCAGCGCCAACACCGAAATGCGCGACAGATCCACCTTCTGGTTTCTGGCCAGAAACAGCAAAAGATCCAGCGGGCCTTCAAATCCGGCAACATCAATCAGCAGGGCTTCGTCATCGCTGACGCGATCCACCACGCGATCCCCTGTTGCTTTGGCATCCTGCCAAAGCTTCTCCAACGGCGCAGCGTCGCTGGCCTTCACAGATATCGTTGCAGCCGGATTGCCCGTTTCCACCATCAAGATACCGCCATCAGCGCGTTAAACTCATCTCGGAGAGCCTGCTCATCTGCGCCATCGCCAGCGCCAAAGGCCGCTTCCACCGCCTTCGTGCGAGCCAAAGAAGCCCCGGCCAGCACGGGCGCGTGGGCCACCACCTGCACCATTTCTTCCATGATACCATGACAATGCAACAACACATCATTGCCCGCTGCGATGATGGCCGCAGAGCGCTCGGCAATCGTGCCTTTCAGCGCATTCATAGAGACATCATCGTTCATCAACAGGCCCTGAAAGCCGATGATACCGCGAATAACCTCATCAATCACGATGGACGATGTGGATGCCGTGTAAACAGGATCATAGGTGGAATAGACCACATGGGCCGTCATCGCCATCAGCTCGCCCTTCAGCCGTTGGAATGGCGGAAAATCATGGGCTTCAAGCTCAGTGCGTGAGGCATTCACCACCGGCAATTCGTGATGGGAATCGGCCATGCCCCTGCCATGGCCGGGAATGTGCTTGACCACCGGCAACACCCCGCCAGCCAAAAGCCCTGCGGCGGCGGCCTCGCCAATTTCACCAACGGTAACGGGGTCCGTGCCATAAGCGCGGGTGCCTATCACATTGCTGGCCCCCTCAACGGGCACGTCCAGCACGGGAAGACAATCAACATTGATGCCAAAGCGCAAGAGATCAAACGCATGCAGGCGCGACATCAACCACGCGGCCCGCAGGCCGTTTTCGCGATCCAGCCGATAGAGCGCACCAATATCAGAACCGGAGGGGTAGCGCTGACACATCGGCTCGCGAATGCGCTGCACACGGCCACCCTCCTGATCGATCAGCACCGGCGCATTGCGCCCGCCAACCGTTTCACGCATCGAGGCCACGAGATCGCTGATCTGGTTGGCATCAATGCAATTGCGGCCAAACAGAATAAAACCCCATGGCTGGTGCTCGCCATAGAAGGCTTTTTCATCCGGGGTTAAAACAGGGCCTGAGCAGCCCAAAATCATCGCTTTTGCCTGGGTCATGCCCGGACAATAGTGGAGCTTGCGCAAAAGCCGAGAGCTTTCGCAGCATCATGCACAGGAAAGACCGATAAAATGACAAAAAACGTTATTTCCGGGGGAAATAACGTTTCTTTTTTTCAGGTCTATATGCGGATTAGCGCACCACCATGCAGCTGCCGCCCGCCGTACGATAGCGTTCGCAGAGCGATACAGCGGCATCCTTGCTGCCTGCGGGAATGCGGACGCGATAATAAGTGCCCTTGCCGGGAACGTCTGCGGCTTTGATATCCATGCCGCGACCACCAATGACATCGCCAAATTTGGCCGCAAGGCGCTTGTAGCTTTTCTGCGCATCGGCTTCGGTTGGCAGCGACGAAATCTGGATTAAATAATCACCGGACGCCGCAGCCGAAGTCGAGGCAGGCTGCTGTGCGGCTGGCGGCGCAAGCTTTGTGGGAGCCGTGGCCGGAGCCGCCGCTGCCGTCTGGGTTGGACGCGCCAAAGGCACAGGCATATTGGGGGCTGGAACGCCTGCGGTGTCTGCCGCCGCTGTGTCTGCGGATGGCGCACCACCGGAGGCCAGCACATCATCCACCGATTGACCACCAGACGCAGCAGCTGGAGCCGCTGAGGTCGGAGTAGCATTGGCGGTCTGCGCCGGGTTGGCCGTCTTCGCTGCCGCATCTGCTGGTGCCGCAGCGCCATCATCCTGCGCTACCAACGATCCGTCCGGGCGCACAATCATTGTCTTCACGCGGCGTGGCACAAGCGTTGGCTTATCGCCTGTCGTTGTTGCATCCGCCGGCTGGCCTGTGGTCGTATTGCCTGCATTGGCGTTCACGTTCGCCATGTCTGCTCCGCCCTCATCATCCAAGGGAAGATTGTCTGGACCTAAGGTGCGCTGGGCAACATCCATCGGCTCTTCGCCAGACGAAATCAGGTTTTTCTGGGAAGGCTGATCCGACGCGGCACCAGACACGCGATCATAAACTGCCTTATTCTGGTTGGGCACAGATTTACCGCCGGGATTGGCTGGAACAACCTTGACCGGGTCTTTATCCGCCATGACAATTTTAGGCTCATCACCGCCAAGCGACGTGCCATGGCCAGTTTTCATCCAGGCGTAAACGCCACCACCCGCCACAAGCACAACAGCCGTCGCCGCCGCGACAGCAATCCAGCGACGCGGTGAGGAGCGCTCCTCTTGCTCGTAATCGTCGGCATCAAGATCTTCCGCTACAGGACCTGGCTGCTTGGAGCCAAAGCTATATTGGGTATCCAGGCTGCGGCGGAAATCTTCCTCCAGCGCTTTTTCGAACACGTCAAAATCATCGCTTGGCATGTTCTTGACCTGCGCGGCCATCGGCGGAACAGCCGCAGCAGCCAGAGGGGCAGCCGCACGAACTGGGGCTGGCTGCTGCGCGGGGCGAGGCTCACCAGCTTTATCCAGCAGGTTGGCCAGCTCGGCATCGATATCGAAATCGTAATCCGGTGTGTAGCTGGTCGGCTTGTCCTCATCCACCGGCGGCAGATCAGGCACATCAAGATAGGCCAACGCTTCAAGCTGTTCATCCTGATCCGAAATTTCTGCCGCATCGAATGGCAAAGGTGGGGCAGACGGAGCAACGGATACCTGCTCCACTGGTTTTGCCAGCGGCACTTCCAGCTTCGCAGCCTGATAGACTGGCGGAACCGTCGCTTCACGCACAATAGGAGCAGCCTGCGGTAATTCAGCAGGCGCAGGCCGCGGAGCTTCGCGCGTCACCACTGGTTCGGGCTCGAACTCGGACATTTCCAGCTCGATTTCAGCCAGATCAAGCTCCAGATCGCCTGCAAAGAAATCATCTTCTGCCGAATCATCCACAGCAGGCTCTTGAACAACAGACTCGTGTGCCCTTGGAGGCTCAACTCTTGGCGCAGGCGCAGATACTGGCTTCTCATCCTGATAGGACATGTCTTCAAAGAAACTCGGAGCGGCACGCCTTGGCACCGACGGCGCATCAAACACCGGCTCTTGAAATGCGGAGGGTGCGGCGCGGCGCTCAGGTTCTATCGCCAGTGCGACATCCTGCGCGGGGTGGACGGCAAAGCCAAAATCCAGATCCGGTTCCCGCAGACGCTCCACAGGCCGTGCAGCAACCGCGGCATCAAAGGCAACAGGCACGTAAGCAGATGGCGCGGGTGCATAAGTCTGCGGTGTCGGCTCAACACGCTGTATTGGCGGGTCGTCCTGATGCTGCGGCGTGGCGCGCACGGAATTGAAGTTCGCCAAAGGCAAACGATAGCGTCCATAGCCCTCAGAGGGATCAACGCCGCCAGACCGCGAATGCTGTGGCTCCTGCGCCACCTCACCCATCGACCACTCCAGCTCATCGGCCAGATCCGCATCGCCGCCGAGGACTGGCTCCTGCGGCGCGCTTGCGGCAGGCATCTGAGCACGATGACGGTCATCAATGTAACCGTCGAGATCCTGTAGCAACTCGTTTTGAAGATCGACCGGCTGATGGGGTGTGGCGTAGCCCCCACCCGCAGGTGCTGCGGGAGGGCTGGAAACCTGCGGCTCAACACGACGCGCAACCGGCGCATCATAACCCACGAGGCGAGCCAGCTCTGCCAACGGATCATCATCCGCAAAAGCATTGCCTGCCGGGTCCCTGTTATATGCGGCCTGTTTTTGCACCATTGGTCTGTTTCCACTCGCTACGCGACAATCGGCTTGCCAGTGCAATGTGGGGAATTGGTGTCACGCCTATCGCATTTCTTTCGGAGCATCTGTGCCTGTAATAGACAGACCAGACCTCAAAACGGCAGCGACAGCATGCACCAGCCCAAGTCTGGCAATGGTTGATTGTCTGTTTTTATCGTTAACAAATCGTAATTCCGGATGATCCTTACCTTTATTCCAATGCGCATGGAAAGAACTGGCCAGATCATACAGATAAAAAGCGATGCGATGCGGCTCCATTGACAAGGCCGCAGCTTCAACGATTCGCGGATATTCCGCAAGCTTTGCGACCAGTTGCAACTCTGTTGGGTCCGTGATGTCTTCGACCGCTGCAGCAAGGGTTTTGGGCGCAATATCCAGATCGCCAAAGGCCTCATGAGCCTGGCGGAAAATCGACATGCAGCGGGCATGCGCATATTGCACATAAAACACCGGATTATCCTTGGACTGTTCTGTGACTTTTGCAAAGTCAAAGTCCAAAGTCTCGCTGCTTTTCCGGTACAACATCATGAAACGCACCGAATCACGGCCCACTTCTTCCACCACATCGCGCAATGTTACGAAGTCGCCAGAGCGCTTCGACATTTTCACTGGCTCGCCGTCGCGCAGCAACTTCACCATCTGGCACAGCAGCACCGTCAGCTTGGCATTGCCATCGGATACAGCCCGCGCCACAGCCTCAAGCCGCTTCACGTAACCGCCATGGTCTGCACCCAGCACGTAGATCATCTGGTTGAAACCGCGATCAAACTTGTCCTTGAAATAGGCCACATCTGCCGCAAAATAGGTGTAGCTGCCATCAGACTTGATCAGCGGGCGGTCCATATCATCGCCCACTTCGGTGGAGCGGAACAGCGTCTGCTCGCGATCTTCCCAATCTTCCGGCAGTTGGCCCTTTGGTGGCGGCAGTGTGCCGCGATAGACATGGCCTTTGAAGGTCAAATCATTGATGGCAGTGCGAATCGGTGTTGCGCCATTTTCATGCAGCTTGCGCTCGGAGAAAAACAGATCGTGATGCACATTGAGGGCTGCCAGATCATCGCGGATCATCGCCATCATCGCATCAATGGCGCGATCCTTCACAATCGCCATCCATTGTTCTTCCGGCATGTTGTGCAGGCGCACGCCAAATTCCTGCGCCAGCGCCTCGCCCACCGGCTTCAGGTAATCACCCGGATAAAGACCGGCTGGAATCTCGCCCACGCTTTCGCCGAGAGCTTCGCGGTAACGGATGAAAACCGACCGCGCCAGCACATCAATCTGCGCGCCCGCATCATTGATGTAATATTCCTTGGTGACATCATAACCCGAAAACGCCAGCAGATTGGCCAGCGCATCGCCCACCACCGCGCCACGGCAATGGCCAACATGCATCGGACCCGTTGGATTGGCCGAGACATATTCAACATTGATCTTGCGGCCCTCGCCCACCTGTGAGCGGCCATAATCTTCACCCTCGGCAATCATCGAGGCCAGCAAACGCTGCCAGTAAACCACCGAAAGACGGATGTTCAAAAAACCTGGACCAGCCACAGAAACTTCGGCAACATCGGCATCTTCTTTCAGCTTTTCACCCAAAAGATCGGCCAGCGCCCGTGGGTTTGTGCCCAAGGGCTTGGCCAAAACCATGGCCGCATTGGTGGCTGCATCGCCATGCGTTGCATCGCGTGGCGGCTCGACAATGATCCTGTCAAACGACAGCTCGCTTCGCTTTTCCTTTACAAGATCAAGGGTTTCGAGCGCGTTTTTGATTCGATTTTCGAAATCGGCGAAGAGGTTCATGACGATCAATCCAGACAAATGCAAACAAACGTCGCCAGACAGCGGCGGCACTTTGGCCCGCTGCCTAACGCAAATCCGGCGTGTGGTCAAACAGTTGGGCGTGCACGCGCACAGCATATGTGTCGGTCATACCCGCCAGAAAATCACCCACGTGGCGGGCTTTGGCAGGCGTTTCTAGGCCTGCGGTATGCTCCACCCAATAATCGCTGCGCATCAAGGTCGGATCAGTCATATAGGCGTTGAACAGGTCTTGCACGATCTGGGCAGCCCCCGCCCGAATGCGCATGATGTCGGGATGACGGTAAATTTTGGAAAACAGCATTTTCTTGATCTGCCGATCTGTCTCCGCCATCTCATCGGAAAAGGTGATGACGGTTTCACCGGCCTGACGGATATCATCCGCAGACATGGGCTTGATCCGGTTCAGGCGACTCTGCGCCACGCCAATCACATCTTCCACCATTCGGGTAATCTGGCGGCGCATGATCTCGTGGGTGAAACGATCTGCTTCCAACTTAGGATAACGATCCCGCACGTCCTTCATCAGACCGGCCAGAAACGGCACCTCTTCCAACATCTCAAAAGTCAGAAAACCAGAGCGCAACCCATCATCAATATCATGGGTGTTGTAGGCAATATCATCGGCCACAGCGGCGGCCTGCGCCTCCAGACTGGCATAGCTGGCAATATCAAGGTCTTGAAGTTCGCAATATTCCAAAATCGGCAAGGGAACCGGGCCTTTAATGCCCTGCCCGTCCGGCGTCATCAATGGGCCATTGTGCTTGACCAGACCTTCCAGCGTTTCCCATGTCAGGTTAAGGCCATCAAATTCGGCGTAGCGACGTTCCAGCTTGGTGACTATGCGGAGCGATTGAGCATTGTGATCGAACCCGCCATAGGGTTCCAGCAGCTCGTGCAAGGCATCTTCGCCGGTATGGCCAAACGGCGTGTGGCCAAAATCATGCACAAGCGCCACGCCCTCAGCCAGATCTTCATCAACATGAAAGGCGCGAGCAAGCGCACGGGCTATCTGCGCCACCTCGATGGTATGGGTCAGCCGGGTGCGGTAATGATCGCTATCCGGGCCAATGAATACTTGTGTCTTATGCTTCAGCCGTCGAAAGGCAGTGGTATGCACAATGCGGTCACGGTCTCGTTGAAAATCGGATCGCGTCAAGCTGCTGCTTTCAGGATAGAGCCTGCCGCGCGAGGTCCACGGATCGGCTGCAAACACCGCCCGCTCGCCGAAGCCAAACCCCAATGCATTTTTATCGATCGTCATGCCAGCACTGCCCACCTATTGACGCCTTGGTTGTTGCTTCATACCTATAGGAAATGCCCAAACAAGGCACGGCCCAGAAACACACCATGCCGTGTTTTGAATGCATTTTTCTATCAACGGATAAGATTTCACGCTAAACTGAAATCCAATCCACCGATTTTCTACGGGCCTTGAACCCGTCAGGAGGCGATTATGACGAATCAGACTGTGACCGTTTCCGAGGCTGCGGCCCGGCGCATTGCCAAAATTGTGGCTGCTGAAGCCGATAAAAAGGCGCTACGCGTGTCTGTGGAAGGTGGCGGCTGTTCCGGTTTTTCCTACAAGTTCGACTTGGACAAAGAAGCACAAGAGGGCGATCTGGTGATTGAGCGCGATGGCGCAACGCTTCTGATCGATGAGATGTCGCTGGTCTATATGGCCGGCTCCGAGATCGATTTTGTTGATAATCTTCTCGGCCAATCCTTCCAGATCAACAATCCGAATGCTGTGGCCAGCTGTGGCTGCGGCACCAGCTTTGCTGTGTGATACCCATCAAACATTGCGGTTTGCTATGACAATCTTCTTGGTTTGCGCTAAAGACGTTGGGCGAAACCAAGGAGATGAACAATGAAAATTGCGACGTGGAACATCAACGGTGTCAAAGCGCGCATTTCAGAATTGTGCCAATGGCTGGAAAGCTCCTCTCCCGATATTGCATGTTTGCAGGAAATCAAATCCGTCGATGAAGGCTTTCCCCGCGCCGAAATTGAGGCCCTTGGCTATCATGTGGAAACCCATGGCCAAAAGGGCTTTAATGGCGTAGCGCTGCTGTCCAAAATCAAGCCCGATGAGGTCACTCGCGGCCTGCCCGGAGACGATGCGGATGAGCAGGCGCGGTTCATTGAAGGCGTGTTTTCGGTGGAAGGCGGCGTGCTGCGGGTGTGCTCGCTCTATCTGCCCAATGGCAATCCATCCGATGATCCGGTGAAATATCCCTACAAGCTCGCTTGGATGGCGCGGCTTCAGCGTTTTGCGGAAACTCGACTAGCGTTGGAAGAACCGCTGATTCTGGCAGGCGATTATAATGTCATCCCTGAGCCGCACGATTGTTATGATCCAGCCGTGTGGGCCGCGGACGCGCTATTTTTGCCCAAAACCCGCGCTGCCTTTCGCAATCTCGAAAACCTCGGCCTGACCGATGCCGTGCGTGCCACAACAGATGCGGTCAAACACTATTCCTTCTGGGATTATCAGGCTGGTGCCTGGCAGAAAAACAACGGCATCCGCATTGATCATCTGATGCTGTCCGCAGAAGCATCAGATCGGCTGATGTCCACCGACATTGAAAAACATGTTCGTGGAGCGGAAAAGCCATCTGACCATGTGCCAGTGGTTGGCTATTTCAATTTTACCGCCGTGCAATAACAGCCATCAAGGCTGGTCCTGCACCTGCGGCACCAGCGCCACGGCCACGCGGCGCTCTTTTTCATCCGCCATGGAGAATGCATTTTCCTGCATATCTTCAATCCACTTGCAATCTTTCGGCGCGCATTTATCAAGCGCTGCCGTCATGAAAGCGAGGCCGCGTGCGGTTTGGCCCTCATCAAAAATCACATCGCCAAACAACGCCATAGCACCGGCGTGGCCATTTTTACGCGCCACATTCAGCCATTTCTTGGCCTGCTGCACATTGGGCTTGCCGCCCTCTCCTGCCAGCAGCATCTTGGCCAGATCAAACTGCGCATCGGGATAACCAAAGGCTGAAGCCGCCTGGAAATACAACTGACGCGCCTGTACGAGATCGGCCTTCACCGGGCTGCCGGGAATGCCCGTGCGATAATAACCGGCCAGCGACACCAGCGCATTGACGAAATAAACGGTATCTTCAGATCCCGGCTCCACGCCCTGATTGGCAATTTCACTATAAATCTTGAAAGCTTCATAGTCGTTTTTGACCACACCGTCGCCATCGGCATACATATTGGCAAGCGCCCAGCGCGAGCCGGTATGGCCCTTTTCAGCGGCATAGCGATAGGCCTCGACAGCATCCTGCGTCTTGCCATTTTTCTGGGCGTTGAAACCAAACTTGAACAGGTCGAAAGGCCCGGATTCCTTCGAGACGCCGGATTTGATGTCGAAAGCATAACAACACTGCACAGCAAGCAGATTCGCGACTGCCAACGAGATCACAACGGCCGCCGAAGACACCCAGCCCGTCCTTACTCCAACTCTGTCCACCTTCAATGTATTCACGATGACAGACCCATAGCTGCGCCTTCACGCGCTGAACAACGAGATTGAAATCCTGCGACAGAATCCAAATGTCCCGCATCATCGAGCGGTTTTGACATCTGATCAACAATTCTGCGCATCACATCCATATCCCCACCATAAACTGTATTTTAGGCAACACTGCGACCGACACAAAAACCTTATCGAATGAACCATGTCCGCACCCAAACACATCCAAACTCATACAGTCTTGGCAGGCCCTCCCGAAACGTCAACATAAGTCGATTTTATATTTCCAACTTTGCCTTGCAACTGTGCTGCGCCCCATTTGTGGCGGGAAATAGACATTCGGATATGTCTAAGAGACGTCACGCAACGATATATCCAATGTTGCAAAATCGACACATATCGACACAACGCGTCCAGCCTCAAAACACAAGTCACCCTTCAAAAGGGTAGATTTACATACAACCGTTTGCAAATTTATTCACCACTCTCACAGAAAGACGAGAAAGTCATAATAAAAAATCAATACATTACAATATCACTCATGAATTCATGCCTAAAGATAGCCGAGACACTCAACAAACGAAAAAAGGCGCGGCAGTAAAACCGCCGCGCCCTGATTGTCTTATCGAAATTAGAATTTAACCTTTAGGTTTGCTGAAACCGCACTGACCAGATCATTGCCAAATGTATAAGCAGCGTCCGTTCCGTAGGTCTCATTATTAATCACAACCGTCCCAGACTTGCCGCTGGTCATAACTCCGATCAGACCCGCCAATCTTAGCTCAACATTTTTGGTTGGCGCATAGGCCACAGCAGCGCCAAGAGCCCATGTATCCGTCTGGGTACCGTAACCCTGCGATGTGCCGCGATCCCAAGACAGGCTGGCTGCAGCGCTCCATTGCTCTGTAAACTTGTGACCGAGACCACCAGACACCGTCATCCCATCGCGATAACCAAGATCAAGTGTCGTGGCGACGGCAGTTGTGCCTGAATAATAGAATGGAACCTTCTGAAGCACACTCCAATTAACCCATTTGACCGAGCCAAAAGCCAACCAGTCGGGAGCAATGCCGCTTTGCAGCTTGAACTCAACGGAATCAGGCATTGCCTGCGAACCATAGACGTTGAATGTTCGACCATTGACCTGGCTCAGGTCCAGCGTCCCGGAAATATTGTCAAGCTTGACCTGGCTATTGTAAACCAGACTTGCCCGAAGCGCATATTCAGGAATTTCGTAGGCAAGGCCAGCGCGCCAGCCCCAACCATCACCAGAAAGAGAAAGGTGACCAATTCCACTTCCCGTCGCAAAGGCAGAAGGAACCACGAGGCGATCCTTGAACCCGCTGACTTCCTGATAGAAGGCACCACCGATCACACGGAGCTGTCCCGGACCCGCATCAAACCGATAGGAACAGGTTGTCGCGTAATTATCACTCTTGATTTTGGTTTCAACATTCTCGTTGGCACCCGCCCAGTTCGAACCTGGCTTGGTATGCGCACCCCATGGCTGGGAATAATCAATCATACAATCAAAACCACTACCAATCGCAGCCTTGATTCCAAATCTCGAATTCGCATAATTTTCGGAATCACTTGCTGTCGATGATCTGCTATTAAGATTGCCACCGCCATTCGTGCCTGACAGAGAAGGATTCGTTGTATTGATGTCTGTGACGTTCTTCAGCTTGCGGTTCGGCATAACGTAAACCGTGTTACCCTCTGCCGTCACCGTCGAAGGATCGAACAACAGGTCAATGTTATAGCCGCCACGCTCCAGACCGCCCGCAAAAGCCGCCGTTTGCCCCAATCCCGCCGCAATAACAGCCAAAAGTCCTGCCGTAAGTGTCTTGGTCGTCATTACCTACTCCGCCTGTCGTTTATCATTTGCGTAACCCTAACCTATTCAAAATAAATGACAACTTCTACCACAGAGGAGTGCGCCGCAGCATTTGAATCAAAATTTTACGTAGGATTTCCAGAGCACCGCAAAAATGACATTTTTTAAGAAGGTTTTTGACTCAATTGGATGAAAATGCGTCAATTTGCGCAATAATATTTTGATAATTTGAATGTTCGTTGCAAAATCGCAACATTCACACCATTGTAAAACAACAGCTAAACAAACCGACACGTTGCGACGCAACCAAAAAAACCACAAATTCAAGGGCACTCCATACGTGCCCTACAGCGCAAACAAGTGTTTGTGCCGAAACAGCACAAAAAACAGAGACTTAAATCAACGCTTGGGGTCAACAACGATACCTCTGACGAGCAAAAAATCGATGTTTCCATCAGAGACAAAAAAGCCGGAGCGATTACGCTCCGGCGGATTGTTTGATGCATGATAAAAGCACGTTATACCAAGGCGAAGACGCTGACGCAGCCTCGCCCTGAATGCATTGCAAATATCTCAAATGCATCAGGTGCTTGAGATATTTGCAAACGGGATACCAAGAGTCATTTTCAATGAATCTTGATATTAAACGGCTTCGTTGATCCGCTGAAGCGCGACAGCCAGAACAGCGCGCTGCCCTTCCAGCTCAGCAAGACGCTGGCGCTCTGTGGCCACCACTTCAGGATCGGCGTTGGCAACGAATTTTTCATTGCCCAACTTCTTCTGCGTCTTGTCGATATCGACATCGGTTTTGCCAATTGCCTTTTCGATTCGCGCACGCTCGGCGGCAACATCAATCAGGCTGCCCAGCGGGAGGCAGGCAGTGGCTTCACCAACAATGACCTGCGCCGATCCCTTTGGCGCCTGCTCAGACAGGCTGATCTCTCCAATGCGGGCAAGACGCTTGATGGCCGCTTCATGCCGCAAAAGGCGTTCGCGGGTCACGCCATTGGCACCCACAACAACCAAAGGTGCCACAGCGCTCGGTGGCACATTCATTTCCGCGCGCGCGGAACGAATGCCCGTCACCAGATCCACCAGCCAATTGATGTCGGCAGCGGCCAGCTCGTCTACGAAGTCTTGGCGCGGCCAATCGGCATGGCACAGCAGCGTATCACGCTCAACACCCTCACCTGCTGTAAGTGCCCACAACTCTTCCGTCATGAACGGCATGAAGGGGTGCAGCAGCTTATAGGTCTCTTCCAACACATAGGCCGCGCAGGCCTGCGCCTCAGTCTTGGCCTGTTCGTCTTCACCAGAAAACACGGGCTTCAGCAGTTCAAGATACCAATCGCAAAAATTGTTCCACACGAAGCGATAAAGCGCCGTTGCGGCCTCATTAAAGCGATGGTTTTCAATGGCTTCCGTCACGTCGCGCTGGGCGCGGGTGAGTTCGGTCAAAATCCAGCGGTTGATGGCCAGCGTGGTTGTCTCTGGCAAGAACTTTGGATCGCTCTTGACGCCGTTCATCTCTGCAAAGCGTGTGGCATTCCACAGCTTGGTGCCGAAATTGCGATAACCCGCCACACGCGCCGTATCCAGCTTCACATCGCGGCCCTGTGCCGCCATGATCGTCAGGGTAAAGCGCAGCGCATCGGCACCATATTCATCAATCAGTTCCAGCGGATTGATGACATTGCCCTTGGACTTGGACAT
>DNPN01000216.1:0-27604 GCA_003501385.1 Rhizobium sp.
GTTTAGACAAACCCAGCCACCTCTCAGGTCGGCGGCGGTGACGTCAAATGTGATCCCTGTGCGCATCCCCAACCGTCGCACAATCTGCAACGGTTGGGAATCCCAGTATGGAATCTCTTGTTTCGATCAATCCACTAGAATTTGATCGGCGTCACAAAGTTTAGAAAAACTGTTCCGCCACTGAGCGTGTTTTCTTTCTTTACGTCATGGGTATAGTTAAGAGTGGCAGTGACATTGCCGAACTTCTTTGACAATCCAAAACCAAGCCCGACCTGCTCTGCCCGACCGTTTGAGACGCCGCCATAATATGTGCCATAGTTTATATCGTCGGCAACTTGCTTTCTCCAATATCCCACGGGACCAAAACTGAACGCTCCGAAGTCTTTCATCGCAGTCCAGTTCATCAAAAACTCGTCACCTGAGCGATAGTTTGTGTTGTCGTTTTTTGTGTAAAAAAAGTAATTGAAGTCAGCAGATAAATTCCAGCCGTCGCGGAGATAGCTAAAACCTGTGTTGATCACTGTCGCAAATCGGTTCGTACCTGTGCTCACATAACTTCTTTCCGTGGAGAAGGATCCTGTAGGCAACGTAAAACTAAGTCCGCCACTCATGAATATTCCCGGCGCTATCATCCAGGAAAGGTTCGCAGGGGCAATTGTGATATCTCCCAGTCCTACCTGTTCACTTGATTCTCCATAAGCTTTTTGATGGGCATAAATGAACGGTATGGTCAACATGGCTTTGTAGGAGCCGCCAAGAACCGTGTACCCGGGAACCCATTGAAACTGGCCAACTGAGACGGCAACAGTCTTTTTAACTGGAATTTGCTGTCCGTTAAAATAAACA
This sequence comes from Rhizobium sp., assembly GCA_003501385.1. Taxonomy (GTDB): domain Bacteria; phylum Pseudomonadota; class Alphaproteobacteria; order Rhizobiales; family Rhizobiaceae; genus Allorhizobium. The sequence goes on from DNPN01000216.1 coordinate 847, forward strand.
CTGCCGTTAAATAAAGCATTGAGCACACCAAAATATAATCCTGGAGGTGGGCTTGCACCGATTGGCACGCCCATAGTTGCCCCCGAGGGCATTGTTGGTGGAACCGCAGATTCCGTTGCATGAGCTTGATTTTGAAAAAAACAAGCCGCCAGAAACCAGCATATTATTTTCAATCTTGAATTTACTTGCATTTGCTACCCTCTTTTTATTATTTCACAGTGTTATTCTCGTTTACGGAATAATCTGTTTTAAGACGGAGCAAGCATGTTCGAACGTTGAATAACTATCTATCACGAAGCGAAACCAGATTTTTAAAAAGAATAACCAGTTTCACTTTTCATCCTTAATCTGGAGTGACTCCATCAGACTGGACCATCGAGGCGCTTCAAACTAAGCCACCTGCTGGGAGGTGTGGCTCGGGAAATCTGGACAGCTAGTGTAGCGATCCAAACAGAGGCTTCAGCCGAGTTTGGAGAAATCGCTGCATAAACAAAAGGCTAGTGCATGGAAGCATGAACGAAGTGAATGCGTCAGTGCACTAGGATAAGTGGAATTTTTGCCTGAGATCGGCTTAGATGCCGGGAACAGGAGATAATACCATGACAAGACGACCACGCTGGGTGCCATAGCCCCGCTTTCAAGGCGAAGGTCGCGCTCGCCGCCATCAGGGAGACGCTCGTGGAATTGTCCAAGCAGTTCGAAGTGAAGGGCCGTATAAGCAACATATATAAAATCCTGATATAAATTCATGGAATTTATCAGGATTGTCATGTGAGTGGATGAGTTGCATCCATATGCTCCAAGATCAACGCGCTTTTTGAATTCCAAATATCTTTCGCGTACGAGGAGGCCCCAGATGACAACGACTAGCGATGTCCCGCTTTATATTGGCGGCGCTTGGAGAATAACCGGAGAAACGCTTCCCATCATTAATCCTGCCACTGAAAATGTCATCGGTCGAGTGTCGGTTGCCACTCCGAAAGACCTTGATGATGCGCTTGCAGCGGCGGCAGATGGATTTCGCGTCTGGAGCAGGACGTCACCCTGGCGTCGCGCTGAGGTGATTTTGAAGGCAGCGGCTCTCTTGCGGCAACGCGGTGAAGACATAGCCCGTTCGATCACCCTGGAAAATGGCAAGCCAATGACAGAGGCAAGGCTTGAGGTGATCCGCGGTTGCGAGTTTTTTGAATGGGACGCTGGTGAATGCGTCAGGCTCTATGGTCGCATAATCCCCAGTGAGCCGGGCATACGCTACATCGTCCTGCATGAGCCGATTGGCACGGTGGCGGCCTTTTCGCCGTGGAACTTCCCGATGAGCCAACCAGCCCGCAAGATCGCAGGAGCTCTTGCATCTGGCTGTTCTATCATCATGAAAGCCTCGGAAGAGACGCCGACCGGCGTTGTTCATATTGCCAAGGCGTTTGAAGATGCCGGCCTGCCACCCGGGGTGCTGAATCTGGTGTTTGGCGTACCAGCCCAGATCTCTGAATTCCTCATCCCGCGCGATCAGATTCGCATGATTGCCTTCACGGGCTCGACCGCTGTGGGCAAACATCTGACCGAGCTTGCCGCTCGGCATATGAAGCCTGCATTGATGGAGCTTGGTGGTCATGCCCCGGTTATTGTTTGCGCTGATGCCGATCCGGTTGCGGCCGGGGTGCTGTCGGCCAGCCGCAAATACCGCAACTCCGGCCAGGTCTGCACATCGCCAACCCGCTTTTTCGTACATGAAAGCATCTACCGGACCTTTACCGAGGCCTTTGTTGAAAAGGCGCGATCCATCAAAGTCGGCGATGGCTTGGATAGCGCAAATGAGATGGGGCCGGTGGCGAACGATCGTCGCATCGAAGCGCTTCAGGCGCTCGTGGATGATGCGAAAGGCAAGGGTGCCAAGGTGCTCTGCGGAGGCCACCAACTGTCTGGCAAAGGGTACTTTTTCGCTCCAACGGCGATCGGCGAACTGCCGGACGATGCGCGCGCCATGCGAGAAGAGCCTTTCGGCCCGCTCGCCTTGATCAATCCCGTCAAGTCCATTGATGAGGCGATCGAAAAGGCCAATTCCCTCCCATTTGGCTTGGCGGCTTATGGTTTTACCCGTTCAGCGGCCAATGTTGAACAGCTGATGAGCGGCGTTGACGCTGGTAACATTTCGATCAATACGCTGGAAGCATCAAGGGCGGAAACGCCATTTGGTGGTGTCAAGGAAAGCGGTCTTGGCCGTGAGGGCGGGCCAGACGGGCTGCATCACTACACAGTCGTCAAGACAATTTCACACCTTGTGGAATGAAAGACAACATCGCGCTTGCCGCCTTGATCTTGGCGGCAAGCGCATCAGTTTCTGGCCTTTCAGCCCACCGTATTTTTGATCAGCGCCAGCAATGTGCGGGCAAGATCCGTGTCTTTCTTCTGCAATTCCATGAGAATATCGAAATGGTTGCGGTCACACACTTCCAACGTGGATACTGCAAAGCCCGCTTCAGACCAGGCCGTCGCAAAGGCGGTAGATTGCCGCTTGAAACCCGGCGCTTCATGCTCTGCCCACACAACCGCTATGGGACATCCGGCGGGTGGCAAATGTCGGATCGGGCTTAAGGAATGCACGGCATCCTCATCCAGCGACATCCATTCTTGCACAAAGCTCGCTGCAATTGGTGCCAGATCAAAAAGACCGCTGATGGGCAAAGCCGATTTTACCACCGCGTCCGGCACGCCAAAGCCAGCGTGCCAGCCGTCAACCAATGCCATGCCCACGAGATGACCGCCCGCCGAGCTGCCGCCGATATGGATCTTTTCCGGATCAATGCCATGGTTGCGACCCTGGTGCCAGAGAAAGGCAAGCGCTGACCGGATTTGGCGGACAATTTCCGCCAATGTCGCGCCGGGAACGAGCTGATAATCAACCACCGCTGTGGCAATGCCTTCCTTTGCAAGCATGCCAGCCATCATGGACGAGTCATCTTTGGACAATGCGCGCCAATAACCACCGTGAATAAAGACAAATACCGGACGCAGCGCGCCGGACGGATCAGTTCCGAAAATGTCCAATGTCTGGCCACTGGTCGGATCGTAGACAATATCGCCCTGCGAGAGGAAATCTTTACGCACATGCTCTGATGTTTGCCGATACTGACGCATCTCGTCTGCAAAACGCTCGCCCACAGTTGCACGGGCGTTATAATCCACGTCCAGCCGTGCGCGCGCCCACGCAGCTTCAGCCACCAAGTGTTCTGCCTCAATACTCATGTTATTTCCTTTCGGCACCTGCGTGTCATTACGAGCAGTCGCTTCGTCAATCTGAACCCGCCAGACGCGCGCTGAACAGTTTTTGTGAAAGCACTTTACAACACCAGGCCGGAGCCGCGATTTTCAAGCAACCGAACAATGTTCAGCGCCGTCATCTCCGAGGACTTCGGATTTGTGGCCAATGGCCGGTTTTGCAAACGAATGTCGAGTGTGCCGAAATCGCCCTCAGCAATGATCTCGTGGGCGTTCAGTTTTGCTGCGGGATCGGCGACCAACGTGATCCTGGTGCGCTCCAGCCCAAGACCCGCGAGCGATGTGATGACCGCGACATTGGCATTTTGCGGGAAGCGATCTGCGGCCTCACGTGCCGTACCCTGAAAGAAGGTGAACGGTTTTATCAACCCTTCAAGATCGCACAGGGTTTCGGCTGCTGTTCCACGCCACGCCATGGCTGGTTTGATAATGCGATGCTCAACTTTCGTCAGACCCAGGCGCGACGCTGCGGCAAGTGCGTCAATCCCGCCAAGCGCGCCGGGTGGCACCAGCAATTGGCATCCCTGTCGCGCGGCAAGGTCTGCGAGTTCTGGGAGCGTTGCATCGTCAACAAAGGCCGATGTGGATGAGACCGCAAAATCCATTCCTGCCTCCAGGGCTGCGCGTCCGAAAGGCAAGACGCTCGCTCGGCCCGCGACCTCCACCGCAAGGCTTGCCTCGGTGCTGGCCAGTTCGGTGGGATCGGAGATCAGTCGAATGCCTTGTGGCAGTCCTTGGCGGGGCTGGTTTGCGTCACGCACGACAACAGCGACAATGCGCACCCGCGAGCGACGATCTGCCAGCATCTGCGCAACACGTTGGCCAATTGCACCCCAACCGATGAGGCAAATGGATTCAGATTCCGACATAAGACTGCACTTTCTGCTGATCCTGGTCGAGATCTGCACCATTGCCGGACCAGACCGTGCGACCTCTTTCGATGATGTAATGCCGGTCGGCTAGCCGTTTAAGCACGGCGAGATTCTTGTCGATCAGCAAGATCGACTGGCCTGCCTGGCGCAGCTTGCTGACGACATCCCAGATTTCAGCGCGGATCACAGGAGCCAGACCTTCTGTGGCTTCATCGAGAATCAACAGCCACGGATTGGTCATCAGGGCGCGCCCAATCGCCAACATCTGCTGTTCACCTCCGGACAGCGTGCCTGCGGTCTGCTGTGCCCGCTCGCGCATGCGCGGAAACAGATCGTAGATACGCTCCAGCGTCCAGGTGTCGCCACGCTTTTGCCGGTTGGCAGCCGTGGCAATCAGGTTTTCACGCACCGTGAGGGTTGAAAAAATCTGACGCCCCTCCGGCACCAGTCCAACACCAAGCCGCGCCACCCGTTCCGGGGATTGGCCTGTTATCTCGCGTCCGCCAATGCTCACATGCCCGCCGCGGGCACGGACCAGACCCATAATGGTCTTGATCGATGTGGTCTTGCCCATACCGTTTCGCCCCATCAGGGTGACGCATTCGCCCTCCGCGATCCGCAAAGAGATGTCAAACAGCACCTGACTGTGACCATACCCGGCCTGAAGCCCCTCAACGTTCAGCATAGCTCATCCTCCTGTCCGAGATAGGCCTCGCGCACCTCTGCGCTGGACGATATGTCATCGGCGGTACCCGTCATGATGATCCGGCCATAGACCAGAACCGAAATGCGATCAGCCAATGCAAAGACTGCATCCATATCATGCTCCACCAGCAACACCGCCAGATTGCCGCGCAAGCGTTGCAAGATCTCCACCATATCCTGGCTCTCCGAATGGCCAAGCCCGGCCATGGGCTCATCAAGCAACATCACTTTCGGCCGACCGGCCAGGGACACAAGCAATTCCAGCTGCTTGCGTTCCCCATGGGACAGATCATCGACCACAATGTTACGGCGCGGATTGAGCGGGCTGTCTGCCAGAAGCGCATCTGTTTCGTCCCACACGTCGTTGCGGGCCAAAAGCCGGTCAAAAATGCGCAAATTGTGGCCAAGTCGAGCCTGCACGGCAACGCCAAGGTTCTGACGCACGGTGAAGTCACCAAGCAGGCTGGTCACTTGAAATGTCCGCCCAAGACCAAGCTTGACACGGGCCGCCGGGGTAAGGTGGGTGATGTTCACGCCATTGAGCAGGACCTGTCCGTGATCGGGCTTCAATGTGCCGCAAAGCTGGTGGATCAGCGTGGATTTTCCCGCGCCATTCGGGCCAATCAGCGCATGCATTTCTCCGTGTCGCAATGCGAGGTTGACATCGTCGGTCGCCGTCAAGCCCTTGAAACGTTTTGCCAGCCCGTGCGTTTCGAGAATAATGGTCATGCCGCCTCCTTTCGAAAGTGCGAAAAGGCTCCGGTGATGCCACCCTTGGTGCCCAGAACCACAAACAGCAGCAGAATACCCATCACCAATTGCCAGTGGTCTGTCCAACTGGCGAGATAGGTTTCCAGCAAGAGAAAGGCGGCAGCACCCCAGATGGGGCCGATGAACGTTCCGACCCCGCCAAGAATAACCATCACCAACAGCTCGCCTGACTTTGCCCAGGCCAGCGTATCAGGGCTTGTGAAACGCATGAAAACAGCCATCAGCCCGCCCGCCAGTCCCGCCCCCATGCCGGAGAGGACAAACGCCAGAAGCTTGTAGCGGAATGGTTCGATCCCCAGTGACATCATCCGGTTTTCGTTCTGGCGGATGCCGACAAGGATGGTGCCGAAAGACGACTTGAGAATTCGACCAAGCCACAGGAAATAGGCGACTGCTAAAACAAGGATCACGTAATACATCATGGTTTTATCACGCAAGGAAAGGCTGAACAGCGTGTTGGCATTGCGCACAATGATACCATCATCCCCGCCATAGCCGTTGAGTGAAACAAAGAAGGAAAACAGCATTTGGGCAAAGGCCAAAGTGATCATGATGAATTGCACGCCGCCGGTGCGCAGTGCCAATGCCCCGATCAGCAAAGCCAGAACACCGGATACACCAATTGCAGCTGGTAGTGTGATCAGCAGTTGATCCGTGCCCGGAATGAAGCCAAACATTGGCATGCCTTGTGTTTTGTGGACGTAGAGAATGCCGACCACATAATTGCCAATGCCAAAAAATGCGGCGTGGCCGAACGAGACCATGCCACCAAACCCGAGAACAAGGTTCAGGCTTGCCGCGGCTATCGCATAGATCATCACGCGGGCAATCAGACTTGGCAGTGCCGGCTGTTGCAGGAGAGGTGCCACCGTGGGCAAAGCTGCGAGACAGCCAATCAGGACAAGATAGAAAATCGTGCGCAGCATCTCTCACCCCTTTACCGGAAACAGGCCCTTGGGCCTCACAAGAAGCACGATCGCCATCAACAGATAGATGCCCATGGCGGCGAGACCGCCACTGAGTGCATCTGCATCAGCCGCGGCCATGGCATGCCGCAGCAGACCCGGCATGAAGGCTCGAAGGGCGGTATCGAGCAGGCCGAGTGCAATGCCGGCCACAAACGCCCCTTTGACCGAGCCTACGCCACCAATGACCACAACGACAAAGGTGGGCAGCAGGATCTGTTCGCCCATACCGACTTGAACGCTCAGCACAGGCCCCATCATGAAGCCCGCGAGCCCGGCCAGCATGGAGCCTAAGCCAAAAACAGCGGTGTATAGCAATTTGATGTTGACCCCGAGTGCACGCACCATATCGCGGTTGGTCGCGCCCGCGCGCACCAGCATGCCAATGCGTGTGCAGTTGATCAGGAGATAGAGGCCAAGCGCCACCATCAGTCCCGCCAAAATGATGACCAGACGAAAAGGTGGATAGAGAAGCCCCGGGAAAAGTACGATCGGCTGCACCAAAGCCTCTGGAAGCTGCATGACCATGGGCTGACGACCAAAGAGCAAAACCGCAAGTTCATTCAATATCAGGATCAGGGCAAATGTTGCCAGCACCTGATCGAGGTGGTTGCGCTCATAGAGCCGCCGCATGACTCCCAACTCGATGACGACGCCCGCGACGGTTGAAGAGCCAAGGGCCGCCAAAAGTCCCAACCAGAAATTGCCACTCACGCTCCCAACCCAGGTGCCGATAAACGCTCCCACCATATAGAGCGAACCGTGAGCGAGGTTGATAACGCCCATAATACCGAAGATCAGGGTTAGTCCGGCAGCCATCAAAAACAGCATGATGCCATAGAGAAAGCCATTGAGAAGTTGTTCAAAGATCAGCGTCATCACGCGGTCCTGTTGCTGTCCCGTCCGCCACTGCCCAACACATCATGCCTGTGCGCGAAAATGAGCTGTAACACTCTATATTGGCTACATAATTTCCCATATCATCGCATGGACATTCGAAGGTTATGCAGGACTGAAGATTGAAAAGGGGAAGGCCCCGGTGACGAAAGATCAGGCCGGGGCGCGCAATCGAGAATCTGTCAGGTTCAGATTGTCCAGACAGGCTCTAAAGCTTGCAATCCTTCGCGTAGATGTCGCCGTAATTTTCAACCAGCTTTCGTTCTGTCTTGGTGGTTGGTACGCCGTCAGCACCTTTAACCACGTTGAGGAGATACCAGTCTTGGACAGGGTGCTGATTGGCACCAAAGCTGAATTTTCCGCGCACCGATTGGAAATCTGCTTTGGCAAGCTGGGTGCGGAAGGCAGCAATATCATCGACACCGCCAGTCTTTTTCAGTGCTGAAGCGATCAATCGGGCAACATCATAGCCTTGGGTGCCGTAGGTGGTGAGTGGCCGATCAGGGTAGGTTTGCTTCCATTTGGCGACCAGTTCCTTGCTGGCAGCATTGTCGAAATCAGGGCTCCAATGGGATGTGACTTTAAGGCCAATTGCCGCATCCCCAAGGCTCTTCAGCACCACCGCATCACTGGATGGCTCAGAGAGTACCATTGGAATCTGACCGAGCAAGCCAGCCTGCCGATATTGCCGCAAGAACGCGATGCCAAGGCCACCGGGATGGAACTGGAACACGACATCTGGCTTTGCAGCACGGATCTGTGCCATTTCAGCCGAGTAATCGGTTTGGTCGAGCTGGGTGTAGATCTCACCAACGATTTCTCCACCGAACATACGCTTAAAGCCATTGAGCGCATCCTTGCCAGCCTGATAGTTCGGAGCGAGAATGAATGCGCGTTTGTAACCAAGCTCCTTGGCAGCAAGGCCAGAGGCCTCGTGCAGAGAGTCATTTTGCCACGACACTACAAAGTAATTGGCGTTGCATTGGGCGCCAGCGAGATTCGACGGTGCCGCGTTGGGGCTGATGTAAATACCACCACCATCAACCACGTCGGGCACGACGGCACCTTCGATGTTGGAAAAAATAATGCCTGTCAGCAGCTTGATATGCTCTTCGCTCAGGAATTTCTCAGCGATCTGGCGGCCATTGGCGGGTTTGTTGGCATCGTCTTCCACAACAAGTTTCACCGGGACACCACCAAGCTTGCCCCCCTCCATGTCAATCGCGAGCTGCATGCCATCACGCACGTCTTGGCCAAGATACCCGCCCGGGCCAGACAGTGTGGTGATCACACCGATCTTCAGCGGTTCCTGGGCGAATGCTACTGATACGCCGCTGAAGGCAAGCATCAGCGCGAAAATCGAATTCTTGTAGGTCATTGTGTTCCCCTTATTTTTTGGCAAGTCTCTCCGCCTCCAAAATGAAGGTGGAGCAAAAGTTCAAAGCTTGACCCAGCCCTCCGGTGGCACCTTTCCGGGATGGATAGTTCCGCATTTCGGGCAGGTGCGAAGTTTTTCATCGGCATAGAACTGAGTGTAGATCGGCGGAAGATCATCCACAATGGATTCGAGATCCAACTCCGAGCGATGCACGCGCGTGGAGCATTCGAAACAATACCATTCGATGGCATCAAGCGCGCCTTCAGGCCGGGTTGCTTCAATCACCAGGCCAATCGAGCCTTCCTGCGGGCGCTGCGGCGAATGACGCATATGGGCCGGAAGCAGGAAAATGTCGCCCTCGCGGATCGGCACATCGTAGAATTCCCCTGTCGAGGTGTCATGCAGCTTCAACAGCATATCGCCCTTGAGCTGGTAAAAAAACTCTTCTACCGGGTCATCGTGATAGTCGGTTCGGCGGTTTGGTCCACCGACGATTGTCACCATCAGGTCGGCATCCTTCCAGATCTGCTGGTTGCCAACGGGCGGCTGCAGCAGGTGTTGATGCTCTTCTATCCATTTTTGTAAATTAAACGCATTGAGTTTTGCCATTGTTGTTCCCCTCCTCAATGATGGGCTATGAAAGTTTTAGTCCGGAGTTTTCGAATGCTTCCCGGGTCTTGCGCTTTTCGTCTTCTGTCAGTTCCAGAAGCGGTGCCCGAACAGGCCCACCCACTTGACCCAGCAGTTCTTGCCAATATTTCTGATGCGCATAGGGTTTTTCCGCCGGTTTGCTCCGGCGAAAAGCATCGCGCACAGGCTGCAATTTGGCGCTGACAGCTTTAGCTTCGTCGGCTTTTCCCGCAAAAGCCAGATCGGTATAATCGCGCATGCGACGATCGGCTTTGGTTTGAAGGGTGTAAGGTGGAGACGAGCAGAGATAGAGTTGCCAATTCAGCTCCAGCACATTGTCGAGCCATTCCTCTTCGGAGGCGGTCGATACCAAAATCCGATCACCGGCAAGCCGGGTCAACTCTGCATACATCTCACGCGGGACAGAATATTTGATGGCGACCACAGTTTCGATGTCCGCAAGGCGGCTGCACAGTTGCGGACTCATCAGATAGCCACTGTCAGGATGTGACCAGAGCGCCATGCCGATATCGACCTTGGAGGCGATGGCTTCATAATAGCGGATTAATGTTTCATCCTGCGCCTTGGAGAAATGCAGGATTGGGGCGTGGACAACAATATAGTCCGCGCCACTGGCTTGAGCATGTTTGGCAAGATCAATCACCACATCCATGTTCTGGTCTGAACAAGACATGATAGTTTGTGCTTTGCCGTCGAGGGCCTTGACGGAGAGCTCAAGCAGGCGCTTTCGCTCATCAACCGACATCGAAAAGAATTCGCCTTGCTTTCCCGCAATGAACAAACCATCGATACCCAGATCATTGATCCAATGATCCATATTCCGGCAGTAGCTTTCTTCATCAATGGAGCCATCTTGCTGAAACGGCGTATTGGCGGCAGCCCAAATACCGCGCATCGTGGCGCGAGAATGGACCTTGGCGTTCTTGCGATCGTATTTCATACATCCTCCTCAATAGCCTCAGCGGCATTGATAATCTGCGCTTGATGCGGAACGTCCCGCAATGAATGACAGTGCCACGGAGATTGCGGTCTCTTCCACGGGATAGTTTTATTGGCGCAACTGCTGAGCGTTCCCGAAAACCGATTGCAATGGATCGGAGCTTTTCTGCTCAGCCCATTAAGCCGTAGATTTTTTTATTCAAGAAGCGGCAGAATGAGCATATATTCATGCGAAATTTAACATGGATGAGATGATGCCCAATCTGCGCCAGATCAAAAGTTTCAAAGCGGTGATCGAACTTGGCAATTTTTCGCGTGCTGCGGAACGATTGCACACCAGCCAGGCCGGTATTTCTCATGCCATTCGGGATCTGGAGGCTTTGCTCGGCACGCGCCTGTTTGATCGCACGACACGTCGCGTGGAATTGACCGAGGCAGGCCAGATTTTCGCTGCGGGTGCATTACTGGGCTTGGCCGAAATTGAACGGGCTGTAGAGGCGGTTCACGATCTCAGCCAATTGCGCATGGGATTGGTGCGCGTCGCAGCACCTCCACTTTTGGGTGCAACCGTGCTGCCACGCTTGATCCAGGAGGTCGCCAAGCTCTACCCAGATCTAAAGCTCAAAATAGAGGATGTGGCGACGGATCTCATCCTCCCTCGGGTTCGTAGCGGGCTTTGTGAGATCGGCGTTGGCACATTCAATGAGGACGAGGAAGGTCTTGATCGCCAGAATGTTCTCAGCGATCGGTTGATGGTTTTCATCCCGCCAGATCATCCCTTCAAAGCGCTTGAGGAGGTCGAGTGGACTGCGTTGCATGACCAACGCATTATAACACTCACGCGTGAAAGCAATATTCGCCTGTTGACGGAAATCGGTTTTGAGACCTGCGGTCTTCCAATGCGCCCAAATCTTGAGGTTCACCAGATCCACACGGCTCTTTCTTTGGTGGAAAACGGTGCAGGCGTCGCCGTGTTGCCAACCTATGCCTTCGCGGCCTTGAATGGGAGGCGCATCGTCGCAAGGCCGCTTGCAAACCCAGCTATTACACGTCAGGTCAGTATTGTCACGGCGCGCGAACGCGCGCCATCATCTGCCACAAATGCAGTGCGACCCTTGCTACGGCGAATTCTTCGGGAAATGGTCCCTGATATACTGTCGTAGTGTTCAGTATTTTGCGAGCGATGCCCCTATCAAGGTGCTGGCCGAAAGAACCGCAGCACGTCTTCCGCACCACGCGCAAGAAGGACTGCATCAACAGTGACTGCGGTAAAGCTACACCCTAATGCAATGCATCGCGAAGCAAACTCTTGATCGGTCGTCAAAATACCGGAGGGTTTACCGATCGCTTTCAAACGTAAGATTGCATCTTCGACTGCTTTTTTCACCACGGGATGGTTCGGTTGGCCAACATAGCCAAGGGAGGCGGCGAGATCGGCTGGACCAACAAACACGCCATCAACACCATCGACAGATGCTATAGCCTCAAGTTGGTCAAGTGCCTGAGCGGACTCAATCTGAACCAACAGGCACAGTTCTGCCTCTGCCGTCCCTGCGTAATTGGTGACCCTCCCAAAACGGGTGGCGCGTGTCACTGAAGACACGCCACGTATGCCTGCGGGTGGATAGCGCATGGCGGCTACGGCCTGCTCCGCTTCCTGAGCCGTTTGGACATAGGGAATGAGCAAGGTTTGAGCGCCCAAGTCCAACATGCGCTTAATTAAAACAGGGTCATTTGACGCAGGCCTGACAACAGCGGATACGGGATAGGCTTGCACGGCCTGTAGCTGCGGCAAAACGGTCAGAGGATCTCCCGGAGAGTGTTCCGTATCGAAGAGCAGCCAGTCATACCCCGCGCCAGCCGTGATTTCCGCCGTATAGGTGCCGGGAAGACTGCACCAAATACCAATCTGGCTCCGTCCCTCCGTCAGTGCCTTTTTGAATGTGTTCTGCGGCATTTCCATGACTGACTCCCTTAAGTTTTATCGAAGAGTGCTGCCACTTCACGGCGACGAAAACCAGACACTAACATCGGATCGTAATCGATTTTGCGAAACTGGCTATACTTTAGGGCATGTCGCGATCTTCCCGAATCGCAAAATGGCTCTAAGTGTTTGTTTTTACGAATTTCTGGACGCAAAGCCGCAGTACACTTTTGCTTGAAATGCTCCAAGTGCCGCATTCATGCATACTTTACGAGAGCAGGCAGGACTGTTCGCGATGGTTACTCATTCACGCACAATGGTTAGCCAAGACGATAGCCAAGAGAAAGTCTTTGCTTGATCATCATCAAAACAGGGCGATGTGGCGAAACGCCCGCGTATTGAACAAAAGCAGGGAGAACAGATTGCATGACCAACAGGCCTGAAAGTATTCTTGATGGTAAAAACCGACCATTCAACGGGGCTGAATATCTCGAATCACTGCGTGACGGTCGAGAAATCTGGATTTACGGTGAACGGGTAAAAGATGTAACGACCCATCCTGGGTTTCGTAATGCTGCGGTATCGATTTCCAAGCTGTATGATGCTCTCCATGACGAAAAACTGAAGACAAAACTGACGATTGAAACGGATACGGGCTCGGGCGGTTATACCCATAAATTCTTTCGCTATGCCCGCTCCAGCAAGGAGTTGTTCGCACAACGGGATGCCATCGCTGACTGGGCGCGGATCACTTACGGCTGGATGGGCCGTAGCCCCGACTACAAGGCCAGCTTTACAAACACGCTGGGTGCAAACCCCGATTTTTATGGGCAATTTTCCGGCAATGCCCGCGCCTGGTACAAGCGAGCCCAGGAATCTGTTGCGTTCATCAATCATGCACTGGTCAATCCTCCCATTGACCGTAACAAGGTACTTGACGACGTTAAAGACGTTTTCATCAATGTGACGAAAGAAACGGATTCTGGCTTTTATGTATCCGGTGCCAAGGTCGTTGCCACCTCATCTGCGCTAACCCACTACAATTTTCTGGGGCAGAATTTGTCCTCAGAAATCAATGATGACAGCATGGCCGTGATGTTCATGGCCCCGATGGACACGCCCGGCGTGAAGCTCATTTGCCGTCCATCCTATGAATTAACGGCAGCGGCAACCGGTTCACCGTTCGACTATCCTTTGACCAGCCGTTTTGACGAAAATGATGCGATCTTCATTTTCGACAATGCATTCATCCCTTGGGAAAATGTGTTTTGTTATCGCGATAAGGAAATGTTGAAGACATTCTACAATAAATCTGGCTTTTTAAACGGTTTTACATTTCAGGGCTGCACAAGACTTGCCGTCAAACTCGATTTCATAATCGGATTGACCCAGAAGGCCCTGCGCGCCTCTGGTACAGATGATTTTCGCGGTGTTCAGGTGCTTGTCGGTGAAATGATCGGTTGGCGCAATTTGTTTTGGGCATTGACAGACGCCATGGCAGGGGCCCCGGACGATTGGGTGGGGGGAGCCGTCCTGCCCAATGTGAATGCGTCTATCTCCTATCGCATCCTGGCAAGCGAAGCCTATCCCGCCGTGCGCGGTATTATTGAAAAGATCGTTGCATCAGGCCTGATCTATTTGCCTTCCAGCGCGTTGGATTTCAAAGATCCTTATCTCGATGGTTATCTGAAGCGGTATGTCCGTGGTTCGAACGGCGTTGATTACAAAGAGCGCATCAAAATCATGAAGATGCTGTGGGATGCGATTGGATCTGAATTTGGCGCTCGCCATGAACTTTATGAGCGCAATTACTTCGGAAATCACGAGATGATCCGTCTACAGGCGCTGATGCACGCCAAGGGTAGTGGCAAACTTGCCATCATGGAAGAACTCGCGGCAACCGCTATGGCGGATTACGACGAGAACGGTTGGATTGATCCAGCATACCATAATGGTGATGATGTCTCGATTTTCAAAGACCGCTTGGGAGCCAAGTGAGATGGTTGAAAAAACTGAATTTCGGGAAGCGATGGCTCACATTGCTGCGGCTGTCAATGTTGTGACCACTGACGGTCCGGAGGGCCGCTGTGGCTATACCTGTACTGCCTTGTGTTCTGTCACGGATGATCCAGCGACTGTGCTGGTGTGCCTGAACCGCTCCAGCGCGATGAACAACGTGTTTCGGAAAAACGGCGTCTTCTGCATCAATGTTCTCAGTGGCGAGCAGAGCCATGTCTCTCAGCAATTTGCTGGCATGGCAGGCGTTTCAATGGAGGAGCGCTTTATGAATGGCGATTGGGCAAAAATGCCAAGTGGCGCGCCTGCCCATCGTCATGCTGTTTGCGTGATCGATTGTGAAATCATCGAATGCAAGGATGTTGGAACACACTCTATTCTTTTCGGTCGTGTGCTTGATTTGAAGGTGAATGCCGAGGAGCAGGCACTCGTTTACTGCAACCGAGCCTATCACGCTGTGCCGTTGGCCAATCGCACAAATATTTGAGGAGAGAAAACATGAAACTGACACCTGATAATTTACCCATAAACCTTGATGAATGGATTGACAAAAATGGGGCAGATTTAAAGCCACCGATCGGCAACCGTCAGTTTTGGAAAGGCAATTGGCAGAACCTGATGGTGATGATGGTGGGTGGCCCGAATTATCGGCCTGACTATCATGATGATCCGGGTGAAGAATTGTTTATCCAGTTGCGCGGTGATCTCACCTTGAAATTACTCGATCCCGCCTCTCGGGAGACCAGCGAAGTGGTTGTGCGCGAGGGAGAAATGTTTCTGCTCCCGGCACATGTTCGCCATTCTCCCCAGCGTCCAGAGGGTTGCATTGGTCTGGTTGTTGAACGTTACCGCCAACCGGGCGAAGTTGATGCGCTGGAATGGTATGACTCTGAGGGAAATCTGGAATTCCGGGGTGAGTTTCTCGTGAAAAATATCGAAGTTGACCTCAAACGTGTGCAGGAGAAATGGGCGGAATGGGTTGCAAATCCGAACCGTCGCATACCGACGACGTGGCGCTCTGGTGATGAATAGTTTGGAACTGCTCATTCTCAAGACAAAAAAGTAAAGGAGCTCAATCTTGCCCCGCACAATCTATAATAATCCAGATTTACCGCGTTCCAACTCTCCGCATTCCAATGCGGTGAAGATAGGCGGTTTGATTTTTGTATCGGGCTTTCCCGGCTATGACGCCGATGTACAGGTGCCAAAGGGTGATTTTGCCGCCCAGATGCGCTTTGCCCTCCAACATATCAAGGCAACGCTGGAATATGCCGGCAGCTCAATCGACAAAATCGGCAAGATCAACATCTATCTCGATCGCCGAGCGGACTTCGATGAGATGAATGAAATTTACAAGGAGTTTTTTGGCCACGAGCAGTCGAACTGGCCTGCCCGTACCACAGTTGAGGCTCGCTTGCCGCGCAAGGATTTCCTGCTGGAAATTGATTGCGTTGCCGAAGCCTGATGAAGAAGGTAAAAACCAATGTTGACAAATGAACAGCGCCAGCAGGGCGCGGAGAGCCTCTTTCATGCTGAACATGAGAAGCAGGTCATCCCGCAATTGAGCAAGACATATCCTGAGATCGAATTGCAGGATGCCTATGCCATTCAAAAAATATGGGCGCAAATGCATTGTGCCAAGGGGGCAAGGCAAATCGGGCACAAGATTGGTCTGACCTCGCGCGCCATGCAAATGGCGTCGAAAATTACCGAGCCGGATTACGGGCATTTGCTTGATCACATGATGTATCGGGATGGCTCGCAGATCAAAGCCGACACCTTTATCAAACCTCGACTGGAGGTGGAGCTTGCCTTCATTCTTGGCAGTGACCTGGAGGGGCCGGGCGTTCAGATCTATGATGTGATGCGGGCCACGGAATTCGTGGTCCCTGCTCTTGAGATCATTGATTATCGCACAGAGGTTCCGCGCGCCATAACCGACACAATCGCAGACAATGCCGCGTCTGGCGGAATTATTGTGGGTGGTTCCGTGGCTCGTCCGTTTGATGTGGATGTGCGCTGGGTTGCGGCAACACTTTCCAAAAACGGAATTATTGAAGAATCTGGCGTATCCGCCTCCATTATGGGGCATCCAGCCGCTGGGGTTGCATGGTTGGCAAACAAGCTGCACGATGTGGGCGAGAAGTTGGAAAAGGGCCAAATCATTCTTGGCGGCTCCTTTACCCGGCCTGTTGATGTTGGCAGAGGCGATGTCATCGAAGTGAACTACGGGTCTTTGGGATCGATTGGCGTCTCATTTATCTGAAGGCATTGTATATTGACGATCAAGGCAGGAACAAAAGGCGAATCAGAGGGTGTTGGCATGTCGATCACATCAATAGCGATGCAAAAAACCTTGCAAGTTCCTGCCTTCTTCCTGTTCGGTGAACCTTATCGGCCCGATGTCTACGCCTTCATTCATGCTGAAAAGCTGGAGGCACGCAATGCAGGAATCGGTTGGAAAATTCCGCTTCATGTGCATCCGGATTTCGACCAGCTTTCCATCATGTTTTCAGGCCAATGTGAGTATGAGCATGATGGTGTTATCACCCGGATCGAGGCTCCATCTTGTGTTTGCACGAAAGCGGGTTCCGTACATCGCTTTACGTATCAGCCAGGCTCTGACGGAATTGTCATCAGCGTGTCACCGGATATTATTGACGGGTTTGGATCAACTGCATCCGCAATTTCGAGAGCCTATCTTCGGCTGACATCTGCGCGTATGTTTGCCTTTGCGGAGCCACACGCTTGCCAAGCGATACATCAACTTTGCAATATGCTTTGTTATCACGTTGCCGCGCATCACGAAAATCGTCTTGATGTATTACGGCATGTTTTTGTGGCTCTGCTGTTCGAGCTTGAAGTCTTTGCTGCAAAAGAAAAAGTTCAGCAAAATCAGAAAAGTGATCTCGGCAGCGTTCAACTGTTTGAGAGTTATCAGGAGTTGATCCGTAAAGAGATCGGCGAAATTGGCTTTGAACAAAACAAGCAATCCATTATTCCGACAGTTTCCTACTTTGCAGAGAAGCTGGCAACCACATCGCATCTGCTCAATACTTGCTGCAAACTCATTACGGACACCGGCGCGCGCGATCTATTGCAGGATGCCATGGCTTATCAGGCAAGTCGGTTGTTGCTTTACACAGAGCTATCCGTGAAGGAAATTTCGTATCTCCTTGGTTATTCTCACGCATCACATTTTGTTCGATTCTTTAAACAAAAGCGCAAAGTGACGCCGAATGAATTTCGAAATAATCGAGATAAAGTGTGGCTATAGGGCGTTACTATAATCACCCTATTCCAATTTTGTTTGTCCTATACTGTGGCGGTTACAGCCACCGGGTGCCTTTCACTGTGCAGACAGTGCATTCTCTATCGCCGATGCGTTGGAAAATAGCGTGGCGTCATGCCCGCCGATTGTTGATAGCATCAGGCCCGCTGGAGCGTCTCCCTGGCGGTGCATCGGAATAGAGACGGAGCAACCATCCATCATATTGATCAGCGTCGGATTGCGAAGCATTGCGAGATTGACGCGCGTGAACAGCTCGTTATCACCATCCAGTGCCGTGATAGCAGGAGCGACCATGGGGACGGTCGGCATGGCGAGCACATCAAAGGGCTGGGCTGCTCGATTGGCGCGGCGAACAAAATCGGCGCGCGCACTGATGAGATCAACATAATCGCAAGCCAATTGTTCTTTTCCACGCAGAATACGTGAACGTACGCGTTGGTCGTATAGGTCTCCGTGCTGATCCAAAAAGCTGCGATGCCAAGCGTAGGCCTCTGCAGCAGAAAAGCCGCCCTTCGCATTCAGATGTGGGACTTCACCAAACTCCTGCATGGTTATTGTGGTGACGACCGCTCCTGCCTTGGACAGTTGCCGGAGCGTGCGCTCAAACGTTTCTGCGATATAGGGTTCCAAATCATCGAGCGCTATGGTCTGGGGCACACCAATTCGCAGCCCAGTCAGGTTGGATGGCAGGGCCGGTGTCACGTCAAACCCACTCATGATCATGTGCAGGATGCGACAGCATTCAACGCTGTTTGCCAAAGAACCAATTGAGTCCAACGTGGTTGACAAGGGCAAGACACCAATGCGGGGTACTGTCGAAGCCGTGGGCTTGTATCCCGTAATGCCGCACAGCGCGGCCGGTATACGGCAGGAGCCACCTGTGTCGGACCCGATGCCAGCTGCGGCCATGCCGTCGCTCACGGACACAGCAGCGCCGGATGACGAACCACCCGGAATCCGCCGCGTGTCGCGATCATAAGGATTGGCCGGAGTGTCATAATGAGGATTGAGACCCAGACCGGAGAAGGCGAATTCCGTCATGTTGCTGCGGCCAATGACAACAAAGCCTGCCGCCCTCAAACGGGCAATGGCGGGCGCATCCGCAGTGGCGGGTGCAGCGTGAGACAGAACCTTGGAGCCTGCGGGTGTCGGCTCTCCTTCCAGGTCGAAAAGATCTTTCACGGAAATCGGAATACCGGCAAATGGCGTGGGCGAAAGCCCCGCCTTTCTCAGGCTATCGTAAGCTTTTGCGGCCGCCAGTGCCGCAAAAGAGTGGACCTTGACGAATGTACGTGAGCCTTCTCCCGTCGGTTCATTGATCCGGTCCAGAGCGTCGCGCACCATCTGTTCACTGGTGGTTTGGCCTGAAGCCAATGTGTCAGCGCGTTGCAAAAGCGTCTCGTACATCGTCAAAGTCCTTGTCGATTATGAAGTTTCAGGCAGGATCAAAATAGTGAATTTCCAGCAACAGGCAGCCATTTTCCGATTTAAACGGACCATGCGGTGCGTGTGGCGGGCGGCATGCATAGGTGTTCGGTGGAAAGCTTGTGCCGCCATTGCCATCAGCGTCATTGCCGACGGTCAGATCACCGGACACAAGATAGACTTCCTCCCAATATTCGTGCTCAAATGGCGCTGTGGTGAAAACCCCAGGCTCGAAGCGGAGCAATCGTGTTCGGGTGCCAGCTCTGTTTTCTTCATCCAACGCTCCGGAAATGATCTTTTGCTGGATCCCTTTTGGGTAACTCGTGGGAACTTCCCATCCAGTCGACATATCAAGCGTGTAAAATTCATCATGCTTTTTATTGACAGCCATTTCACTCTCCTATGGCACGGTAAATTACAAGACAGCGGATTTCAAACTCTCTTCGATTGAATAGGAATCAAGGATCGATTGAAGCAATTTATCGGACCTTTCCCAGTCGAACGTTCGGAAGGCATGCGCTTTGGTGACGAAGGTTGCTCCAGCAAAGAACATTTCATATTGATGATGGCGAGAACCGAATTCTGATCCAACGGCATCCCAGGCCAGTTTGTAGAACTTGACACGATCAACCGATGAAGAGGCAGGCGACTGTTGCGTCTTGCCAATCAGGTCTGCCAATTGCGGGTTTGCAAAGTCCGCAATGGATGACGGCAACATGATCATGCCACCGCCGGCAAGATCACGAATGGTGTTGAGGATTTTTGGGTAAAGCTGCTGGCTGAGAACTTGTGCGGTGTAAAGCGTCTGGGCGTCGGGAATGTAATAGGGGCCAACCTGACATCCCTTGGCTTCCATGCCCGCGACCAGCCCTTCAATCATACCGACTTCCGCCGCCAACTGGCCAAGGGTTTCTCGCACCTGCGGAAACTGGGTCACACCGTTGGTTTCAGTTGCACGCCGTGCGATCCCAATCAAAAAGCGCAACTTAACAGCAAGGCGGATCATCGCCTGATAGTTCTGATAGACATGAGCGGGCGTTGCGTGGAATTGTTTCTGGCACATAGCGATGTCGCCATCAATGAACACCCGGTCCCACGGCACTTTGACGTCATCGAAATACAGAACGGCGTCATTTTCATCAAAACGGCTCGCAAGCGGGTTGTCAAAAACCGATGGCGCACTTGCCTCGTAAGATTTACGAGAGAGGATTTTTAATCCCTTGGTGTTCATCGGAATTGCGAAAGAAACCGCATAGTTCTCATCACCTGGCCGCAAGGGCTGAATGCACGAAACAAACACTTCATTGGCAACCACGCCACCCGTTGCCAACATTTTGGCTCCACGTATGGTCAACCCTTCTGCGTCACGATCCACCACTCCAGCTGTCAAATAGGGATCAACTTGCTCAGCAGCTCCTTTAGAACGGTCGGCCTGCGGGTTGATGATAACGTAGGTGAGGTAGAGATCGTTATCACGGGCATAGCGATAGTAATTTGCCAGATTGCCAGCAAATTTCGGATTGTAAGCCTCAAATACCTCCAGC
Organism: Rhizobium sp.; assembly: GCA_003501385.1. GTDB lineage: Bacteria > Pseudomonadota > Alphaproteobacteria > Rhizobiales > Rhizobiaceae > Allorhizobium. Next base: position 21,502 of record DNPN01000216.1, read on the forward strand.
CCCATATACATGCCCGCCATGCAAGATGCGACATGATCTGGCGCGCGGCCCATGAACCCGGCATGAAGGTTTGTCCAGGCCTCAAGCCCAGCGCGCCGCGTCTTGAGTTCCTCATAACTTTTGGGCAATTCCCAGATACGGTTGGCATATCCACCTTCTGGCGTCTCATAGGTCATCAGCACGCGATTGGCCGGTGCATTGGCAAAATCGAACATCCTGCCGATCGACTCCGCGACATTCTTGAATGCCTGATGCGTGGACACATCCTCGACCAACGCGCCATCGATGTACAATTCGCGTCCGTCGCGGAGGCTGGAGATATGGTCCTGTCCTGATTTGGTCATGTGCGCTATCCAGTGTTGTGAAGTGATAGATTCGAATGACAAGGGCCGATCGGAGCGATCAGTCAGTTGTTGCAGATGCGGTGATAAGCACCCCGCATGAAAAGCAGGGGGGTAACGGAGTCTTGCCGTGCCGCAAATTTTTCAACCCGCGCCAGAAAGATCATATGATCGCCGCCCTCAATCTGAGCATACGGCAGGCATTCGAAATGCGCCAAGGCTCCTGGCAGGAGCGGCGCGCCACCGAGCCCACGCACGAAACTGAGACCAGCCCATTTATCGCTCAGCGCACGGGCAAACCGATTGGAAATATCCTCCTGCTCGCTGGCGAGCACGTTGATGGCGTAACTCTCTGCGGCTTTGAAGGCTGGCAAGCTGTTGGACTGGCAGCCAATGCTGAAAAGAACCAATGGTGGATCAAGTGAAACAGAGTTGAACGAACTCATTGTCATCCCAACCGGCTCATCGGATTGGGTGTTTGCAGTTACAACGACCACGCCGGTTGCAAATTCACCCAATGCATGACGGAGGCGGCGCTGTTCGTCCATTGATGTTTCCATTTTAGCTTTTCAATTTAGCTTTGTAATAAAGCTATTTTTATCGATTGTCAATCGTGATAGAGCGTGCTGCTGACACATGATTTGAAGATGGATGCAGGTATCATGCCGACAGGAAAAACAGCCACACCGACCACTGTAACCCGCCAAGAGCTCCTGGTTGGAGGAAAAGACGCGGAATTTCGCGACCTTCTCAGCGATATTTTTGCATTTTCTCAACGCCTTCAGGAAGCGCGCGAGCGATTTGCGCGTTTCATTGGCCTATCTGCAGCGCAGTACATGATCTTGATTGCGTTGGATCGATTCAGCCATGATGGCGAGGCAGGGATCAACCAGATTGCCGCCCACCTGCGTTATTCCGGTGCCTTTGTTACTATCGAAGTCAATGGGCTGGTGAAAGCTGGCTTGGTCACCAAGGAGCCGCATCTCACAGACGGACGGCGCGTTGTCCTACATATCACCGCATTGGGACTGGAAAAAATCAAGCGGTTGGCTGAGCTTCAGAGGCCAGTCAACGATGCTCTGTTTGAAACCCTGAGCGCAGGCGATTTCGCAGCTCTCCGCCACCTCATGCAAGGGCTTGCAGAAAATAGCGGACGGGCGATCAAGCTTGCAACATATCTGGAAGAAACGCTCGCCGACATAGGCCCCAACGCAGAATAAAGCTGGCGTGTTGTGACGGAGCAAGATTCACGAATGCCCAGTAGCGCTCGAAAATCGTTACTGGGCATTCGTGTTGCCTTGCGGTCAGCTTCATAATCGCCGCTGACCGCCTGCAATTCTTGAGCAGGTTATGAGATGTTTGCGTAGACAGCGCTTTCGAAAGCGTCACATTGGGCTTGGAATCTCGGATCGCCGAGCGGGAGCATCTGGCTCATGAAAACGCCCGCCACGTTTGAGGCGCGATCAAACCAATAATGTGTGTTCAGCACGCCACACCATCCTTGTGATCCAGCTTTGCGCATCCCGGGGTGATCCTCATCTGATCGCATGAAGCCAAAGGAATGATTTTTTCGTGTGCCAGGCAACGCTTCGAACGCTAAACCAACCGCACCAACGGCATTGACCAGCGGTGTGACGAGCATGTCACCAATTTTGTTTTCGAGCATCCAGTTGATGGTCTCCGGCTTCAACAAACGGACACCGTCAAGGGTGCCCTCGTTGAGAAAGAGGCGAACGAAATGCATATAATCACGCGCTGTAGAATAGAGCGAGCCTCCCATGCTATAAAATTCGGGATGCGATGGTGGGCCGAATTCAATTGGAACCAAGGCCCCATCGGGTTTACGGGCGTACACATCTGCCAATCGATCCTTTTGGTGTTCATCCACCTCGAAGATGGTATCTGAAAGGCCTAAAGGTTGAAAGATTTCCTCAGTGCAGAACTGATCGATTGAACGGCCATCAAGCACTTCGATAATACGGCCAATCCAATCCAGGCCGATGCCATAACTCCAAAGTGTCCCTGGATCCGCAATCATAGGATAAAAAAGACCCTCAAGGGGCCCATCCATAATCGCAGGATTACCAGTAACCTGAAGATACTTCAAAATATCTGGGTTAATCGTTTCATACGTAAAGCCGGAGGTATGCGTGAGAAGATGCCGAATAGTGCATTTCGTCTTGGGTGCGCGCAGCACCGGAGTGTCACCATCGAACCCATCAAGTACCTGAATCCTCGAGAATTCAGGCAGTATCGATTCGACTTCAGCATCGACATCGAGTTTTCCGCGCTCGTACAGGATCATCGCCGCAGTTGCCGCAATCGCCTTGGTCATAGAATAGACGCGCATGATGGTATTTTCATCAGCGGTATGCTGATCATTTGCCATTCCTGCAGAGCCAGACCATATTATACCCTGCGCGTTCGCGGACATAGCGACCAAAAACGGAGCATCGTTGCGATCTACAACGTCTTTGATGAGTGTATCGATTGCATTCATTTGGCGACCTTTCGTGAGGGAATGGGCACGCAACAGCGATTAGCCGCTTCAATGTGAGCGGTTGCGCTGGGGGGCATGCCTGTATGGAGGTTGCGCATTTGGTCCACCTTGTCGTGGACCAAATGATATCAGTGTGGCGTTGCGGTCTGTAAGGCCGAATCCGTTTTGGGGATTAGAAACTGTGCCGCTGCAAGAATAGCTATGCCGACGACCGATGGCACAACAGCCATGAGGACAATCTCTTGCGTTGACCACCCGAGGCTAATGACAGCTCCACCAAGCCCTGGACCGACAATGGATCCGATCCGCCCGGCTGCTGCTGCGCAGCCCACCCCGGTTGTGCGCAGATGGGCGGGATAGAGACCTATGGCAAGCGCACTCTGTCCGACGCAGCATGGCAATATTCCCGCGCCAATACCGAACATGAGAGGCATCAACATATTTTGCTGCAGTGTCATAAGGCCGAAGATCAGAATGAAGCAGATTCCAAACGTGATACTCAAGATCAAAGATCTGGATACACCAAGTTTGGCGACCAAAAACACCAACACAATACCACCAAGCAATCCCCCCATAGAAAACGCCGCTGCGCTTGCGGGAGCAAGTTCTTTTGCCATACCCCAATTGATCAACAATGTTGGCGTCCAATAGAGAAGCGTATAGGCTTCAACAAAAACTATAAATGCAAAGGCCCACAGAAGAATTGTTTGTAAGCCAAGCGACCCTGCAAAAAGAGCAATCACAGGATTTGGCCTAGGGCCCTGCGTGGCTGCGACGGTTACTTTTGGAATATAGATGTATACGGCGGGTAACAGGATCAAAGGCAATATGCCACCCACGATGAAAACGGATTCCCATCCAAAATGCCGGATCAGCGGCCCACCAAGCGCGCCCGCAAGGACGCCACCCAAGGATAAGCCCGCTGTGATCAGCATCGCCGCTGTGGCCCGGTGCCGAGGCGCGACAGCAGTCGAAGCAGTTCCAATGGCAAGCGGCAAAGCGGCACCCAGTCCGATGGATGTTATGAACCGGAACATTGCTAGTGTGACAATGTCGGTTGCCAACGCTGTTGCAAGGGTTGCTACCCCAAAGAGGGCGACGCTGACGATCGTAACCCGGTACTCTCCATAGCGTAACGCCATGGGGCCTGCGGTGATATAGCCGATAACCGCACCAATACTTGTGGCCAAAAATGCTGGTGCCATTGCCGCAGCGGACGTGCCCCAGATGCTCGCCAGGGCCGGTGCGACAAACGTCACGGAAATCGTATCAAGTCCGTCAAAAAGCACTATCATAAAGCAGATGATTATGATTGGCACGGTTGCCTTTTTGGGGCTGTGAGAGGCCGTATCGAGCCCCCCATTATGATTGTGGATGCTCACTTTTATTCCCCTTTTTATTTTTCCCAGTTTCAGATCAACTCTATTTTGTTACATCCATTCGTTTTTATTTATTTATCAACAGGTTGGGTGGCTTTGTGGTGGCGACAATGATTCTCGCATTGACGCCACCGAAGCGCGTAGAGCCGACTTTAATCGATGTGGCCCATGGCGCTGACATGCTTGTCGAAGTGAAGCACACCGCGGGTATTTTGATAGGCAGGCCAATGCGGCAAGGCATTCCCGTTCGGATTTCCGGTCAGCACGAAAGCTGAAAGTCCACCTTGAAACACCTTGGTGAGGTCGCTGACCTCTTGATTATCTGCGCCGTAAACCATGGGAACCTTGCCCCAGACCGCCAGATTGCCAAAGAGAAAGGGCAGATCAAGGCAATGACCAGCACCTAAACCGGGCAGCGGCGATTGCCAATCAAACTGATAGGCGTAGGAATGGGTCTGGCCATGCTTGAATTGGCTTTCAGCAAATTCAAAGCTGTCCTTGACGAAATCGAGATCACTACGCATGTCGCCGATGATGGTACGTGGTGTCGCGGGCACGCGTTTGGCCCGATATTCCTCAAGAACGGATTTGCCGTCGTCACCGAATTGTTGCTCGAAGACCGCTAGAAGGCTCTCTTCGTTCAGATCGTTCAGCGGTGATGCTCCGATGGAAAATGATGCGTGCTCCTCGCGCGTGACGCCAATGATTGTCTTGCACCATGCAGCGCTGCCATCTCGAATTAACTCAATGGGATCGCGCGGAATAAGGTCGCCATCAATCACTGGCATGAAGGGCGGCGTCACATCACCCACCTTTGCCGTTGGTGCATTGCGCATCCGGAGGAGTGCCTGAAGCATATCCTCAATGGGTGTTTCGCGCAATTTATCGAGCTGATCCGCTTCGAACCCGAGTTCACGCAACAGAGCGGAGCGCACACCGACAGAGGCTTGTGCTGTCTTCAATTTCAGCCCGAGAGGTGTGCTCATCAAAATTGCCTGATTGAACAGCTCTTTCCCGACCTCTGTTCCAAGCATCACGGCAATACTATAGGCACCGGCGGACTGCCCTGCGACAGTAACACGTTGCGGGTCGCCGCCAAACGCAGAAATCGCCTGACGAACCCAGCGCAAGGCTGCGATCTGGTCATGGTGGCCGAGATTAACAGCGTCGAATTCCGGTATCGGCATAAATCCCAGAATGCCCAGACGATAGGTGATTGTCACCACCACAAGCCCTGTGTTCTTCGCCAGATCATGGCCGTCATAACACGGAAGAGAGCCGCCGCCGGTCATGAAGGCTCCACCATGAATGAACACCAGAACCGGGGCAGATGCATCGGGTGCGTGCGGTGTCCAGATGTCCACGTGCAGACTGTCTTCATCCTGCGCAACATCATAGGCCCCCATGACGGCATCAAGACGAGACGGCAATTGCGGTGCAACAGGGCCAACCTGGGTCGCATCACGCACGCCATCCCAAAGAGGAGGCTTGGTCGGCTTTCCGAACCGATCGGCACCAGTACGAGGCTCTGAGTAGGGGATTCGTTTGAAGCTCGCGACGCCATCCACTATGGTGCCACGTACTTGGCCGAACGGAGTATCTATAACCGCCTGTTTGCTCATTGCCAGTTCACCTTCTCAATTATTCGATCCCGTCACTATAGCCTCCAATAGAAAATCGTATGGTGTTATTATTGGCTATTTAATGTCCCATATATTGGACGATGATCATGACCTGCTATCCAATTTTCCTCCAGTTTTCGGGCCAATCTCGAGTGTGGACTTGCCTCGTAAAAGTCGAGAGGTTTTCTTGAATTGAAAGGAAGCCAGTATGACGAAGCGCCCAGAGTTTAAGAAAGAATTAGAGTCTGTCAGGTTCAGATT
>DNPN01000216.1:27925-43793 GCA_003501385.1 Rhizobium sp.
CTTTTCCCTGACAAACTCTAGAGCGGGAAGCTGTTCGGCTTGCCGAAACGAGTGGCCGAACACGAAGGGAGATTGCTGACGATCTCGGTATCGGTCTTTCGACGCTCACATGGTGGCTTTCCTGCAACCGGGATGCAGCCATGGACAATCCTGGCCACGATGAGACCGATAAAGATATGGCGGCGGAACTTAGCACCCTTGCCGTGAGAATGAGATTTTGCGCCGGCAGCGGGATATCCTGAAGAAGGCGACAGCTTTTTTCGCCAAGGGTGAGGCGGAAAAGAAAACAGTCCAGTGAACTGTTTTCCCGCCGAACGGTCGATGAGATTCCGTTTCATCGACCAGGCATGAGATAAGAATTCCCCGCATCTCGTCTTTGCCGTCTCATGGGTGTCCGTCAAAGCGGCTATTTTGCCTGGAAGGTCAGACCCACCAGCCGTCGCCAGCGTGATGATCTGGTCATGCTAACGGGCCTTGTTGCATCGATCAGATTCATGTCGAGATAACCCTACCTAAAGTCCCATCGCCTTTCCAACCAGGGCTATCACATTAAACCCGACGGCGACGCCGTTTTTCGGGGTTCCCGATGCTGTTGGATTTTGCAGTGTGTTGGGGTTCCAGACATAGTTTACCCATGGCTGGAAAATCAGATTGCCAGCAATGACAAAATTCGCATCAACACCCACGCTGATCTCGTCCCGGCCATTGGTGTAAACGCCGGTGTTGCTTGCCTGGAGATAGGATTGGGCGTCCGGCGTGACCCGGTTCCATACAAATTTGAGCGAATAGCTATCAAAGGGTCGGCTGGCGAAGGGGCCATTCAAGGTCACCCCTGCATCAACTTCGTTTTGAAGACCATAGCTGTTCTGCTGATCGAAGCTGCTATACAGGCTGGCATAGAGCGCAAGCGATGTTGAAGCCGGGTCCGTGCTTTTGCGCCATACTGTTTGCTGCCCGCCCAGATAGATACCGTTGGTGCCATCATGCTTTTTGCCCGTGAACAAATCCGTTTGTTCGGCATCATTATGGTAGAACATCGCTTCATAATAGCGCGGATAAAGGTCTGTCTTCGGCGTTGTCTCATAGACAAGATTGGCAAGATAGAGGTTGCTGTTGGGTTCCTCGAGTTCGACGCCATTGGGCAGGGTTACAGTCCCTTTCCAGCCTTCCCAGCCATTTGTAAATGGAAAGGCCGCGTTGCTGCGCCAAAAGCCCGCCTGCGCCGTCCATTCCGGCGTGAAATGATAGGCAGCACGCGCACTCCAATTGGCGTAAGGCGGCGGGTTTATGCCGACACCGGTCTGCAAGCTCCCAGATTGACACAGAAAACCCTGATTGCAGAGCGGCTTTGCAAAATAATTGCCCGCCTGGTCGATACCGAAGGACGTATCCACTTTGCCGTCAAACAGTTTTTGTTCCCAGGCCAATTGTGTCAGATGCCACTCTTCAGGAATAAACGGTCCTGCGTTACCAATAAGAGAATCGCCTCCATAATCACCAAATGTGCCGCTATTATATGTGCCCGGCACGTAGAAATAATGGAAATGCACGGTGCTGCCTTCCAGCTCCATGAGCTTTTCAAGATCCAGATCCACCCCCATATCCAGCACGAAGACATTCTCATACTGGCCAGTCTTAAGGCCCATTGAGGGATTGCTGACAAAAATATTGACGGCTTTGAGATCCAGATTAATGCCCTTGTCGCGCAATTTTTTACCCAGCGTTGCCAATGGTCCCGGTGGCACGTCGCCATTGAGAAAGTCGACAAACCCGGACGTATCATGGGCGTCAGACTGCGGTTGCGCCTGCAAGTCCGCCGCCAAAGCTGCGCCACTCATTCCGCTTATCACCGCCGCTGCGGTGGTTATACATGCCTTATGAACATTCCAGATTGTCATCGTTTTTTCCTCCCAGAAAAAGATTAGAGTTAAATGCTCCCGCGCACGTCTCTGCAAAACAGGATCGGCATGTTCCACGGATCTGTCCAGTTCAGCTTGAACCAGACAAAATCTCTATTTCATTGTTTTTGTATATTTTTTCGGGGAATCTCTCCCTTTTCCCCCGACAGACTCTCTTGATCAGCTGGGCATTGGTGGCTATCGATAAGCTTCAGCAATCGCCTTCATCGAGGCACCCATCAGCTCTGCCTGTTCCTGCATGGATCCGGATGTCATTTCCAATTCTCCGATTTTCAGAGAATTATTGACGACAATGGAGGCTCTGGGGATGCGCTTCTGATCATAGAGAGATAGTGCTTCAGCGAGGCTGCTGCTCGATATCAAAAGCTCGGACAATACAATGGCATCTTCCACGGCAGCCCCTGCTCCCGAGCCAAGATGCGGCGTGGTGGCATGAACGGCATCTCCCAGAAGCACAACACGACCACTGCTCCAGGTTCTGGTCAATAGCACGCTTTCCAGAGGGCGATACAGAATCGGAGTGTCCTGCGTGATGGTCTCACGAAGACGAGCGGCCTCTCCGCCAAAACCCGACATCAGCCCCCGCAGTAGGCCCGGCAGGCTTTCTGGCGCGCGCCATGGGTTATCCGGCACATGTTCCAGCAAATAGAGATACATCTTGTCGGGTGAGCACAACGAAAAACCGAGCTTGATTTTTTCACTCATGAACATGCGGCCACAGGTCCAGCCAGCGGGTATGTCAAAAAGTGCGCGCCAACAGGCCTGACCGGTAAATTTGGGCTTTGGCGCATCGGGAAAAATCATTGTACGCATTTTTGAGAACAACCCGTCTGCGCCGATGACCAGATCATAGCGTCCGATGGTGGCGTCGGTAAACTCGACGTCGATTGCATTTGCGCTCTGGTGGATGGCGGCAACGGACAGGCCAGTGCGCACTTTGGCACCCTTTTTCAGCACCCGCGCCTTCATGATGGCGTGCAAAGCAGGACGCAAAATGCCGCCCTCACCGGGGACATCCTTTGAAAAAAGGCGGGGCGCTTCCATTTGGCGGACCACTTCCCCTTGCTGATTGCAGAGCGTGAAGCCATCATAGCAATTGCCCTCGCGCATCACGTCTTCAGCAAGACCCAGATCGCACAGCGCCCGCATGGTCAGCACAGATAGGGTTATGCCGGTGCCATAGACTCCCCAATTGGGGTCCAGATCAATAAGGTCAACATCATGCCCTGAATCGCAGAGGCGCATGGCAGCAGCCATGCCACCCACGCCACCGCCGACAATCAAAATTTTCTCTACCAACATCTTGCTCATTGGCGCACTTTCCCTTTTGGCGCAGCGGTTTGCTTGCCACGTCCGATGTCTTCGTTCTCTCGTTTTACAAAATGCCTATTCCCAGCCCGCATCTGCCTGCGTTTTGTCATCTGGCAGGAATTCTGGATGCAACCGGAATTCCCATTTTTGAGAATTGCCCAAAAAGGATGGGATATTGTGCATCCAGCAATAGGTTCCAAACACCTGATTCCATTCACGTGGAATCCAGTTGTCATCGATATAGTCGCTATCGGCACCATATTCGGCTTCACCGCCCGCTGGGCATTGCAGATAGGAGAACAAAGCCGATGCTATCCGGTGACGACCGCTTCCCAGCGGGCCGGTACGCCAACCTCTGCGGGTCATGTAATTGGTCCCGATCATCAGCTCGTCGATATCTTCCACCCCGAAATTGGTGTGGTGATAGAGCGGATAGCCAGGCAAGGCTGGGAATTTCATGTTGATTAGGAACAGGTTGTGATGCTCATTCGCGCCATCGCAGCGCAGATAAAAACCCATGCCAATCTGCTCTTCCGACATGCGAAAATCCAGATGATCCCGATACCACTCATATTCCGCCCGGGGGTCCGGCACGGCAAATACGGTATGGGTTATCGTCTTGGGGCGAGCGCGAGTCTTCCACTTGCGGGGCGTATTGAGCCGGTTGACATGGCCGGGCGCATTCACTGGGTCTGGCGCATAGGTCACTTTTTTGCGGGAGAAGACGCGCAAAGCAATGGGCAATCCCGAACCCGAATGAAAATGGACCGTTCCATCATCATCACGCACAACAGGCTGCGTCTTCGCAATGCGTTCAACAAGCTCATCAAGATTGGCCTGGGTATCCACACCCCAGATAACCTCTTTAACCCCCGTTCCCTGATAAACCGACTTTGGCAGCACAGGATCATCGATATGATGCAAAATGACGCTGGAACCTTCATCAAGCCGATAATGCGTATAGGTTTCGCTGGACGATTTGCGCACCAAGCCGAAATCATCGAAAAACTTGGAGCTGAGTGCCAAGTCGTCTACGCCAAAAATCAAGCTTTCTATACCGACAATTGCCATTGATCTGCCCTCCCCTGTGATGCTGAAGCCATTGCTTCTGTGGCTGCGCCTCTTCTTCAATCCCGCCAGATTTTCAGAAAATAATGCAGCGGATTTAGAGTGTTACGGTATGATCGACCTCAAAACTCACAGGCCTGCCATACCGTTAAAATTTTGGCGATATCCTCCCGCCGAGCACTGATTATACGACCAACCAATTAATCTGGAAAATGGATTAGCAAGATAGGATTTATCGGTTTCGCCGATGCATTCCCGCTTCACCAGGCCGTCGCGCCACCGTCAATGCAAAAATCAGCGGCCGTTACATAGCGTGCTTCCTCAGAGGCCAGATAAACCGCCATCCAGCCTATGTCTGTCGGTGTACCAAGTCGATCAATCATCAACTTCGATTTGACGGCGCTCATCATGGTTTCATTGTCCAGATGCCGTTCGGTTTCCTCGGTGAGCGTGAATCCCGGCGCAATCGAATTGGCACGAATTCCATGCGGCCCGCCTTCCATCGCCATTTGCCGGGTCATCGCCAAAACCCCGCCTTTCCCGGCGCAATGGGCCAGTGCTGGCGATGTGGCAAGCGCCACATGGGCATTGGCCGATGAAAAATTGATGATCGAGCCGCCCTGTTCTTTGAGAAAAGGCCAGATCGCTTGCGTCACCAGAAAGACGGTGTCCAACTCGCCGGATATTGTCTTGCGCCAGTCGGAGAAGCGCATGGTTTCGATCCAGTCAAACACCACGATAGCGGCCGCATTGATCAGAATATTTACGGTTCCAAGATCTTTTCTGGCGGCATCCGCAAGGGTGCTGGCCCCTTCTTCATCAGTCAGATCGGATGCAACCGTGAAAAAACGCTCAAACCCAGCCGCCGTTGCCTCTTCCAGCAAGATGTCCAAGGCCGCACTATTGATATCGCACGCCAGAACCTCCGCCCCCTGAGCTGCACACATCAGCGCAACACCTTTACCAATACCCCGCCCGGCGCCCGTCACAACGGCCTTTTTGCCAGCGAGCCTGTGCCCGTGCCATGCCTGAATAACATCTGGTGTGTAAATCATCGTGAGCCTCGTGATCGCCGTGGTTTGGCATCGTGCATAAAATCGGTTCCCACTTTTCGGTCTGATGCTCTATTCGCTGGTGCGCATCGCATTCAATGTTTGCTGGCCAAGTCCGCTCACGGCCGTTTCAACGATGTCACCATCGCCCAACGATGGAAGATCGCAGAGGGCCGGACCATCGGTCACTCCACAGCAGACCAAATCGCCCGGGAAAAACTGAATGGTTTGTGATAGGCGTGCAATGCTCTGCGCCAGCGTCTCAGCTCGTTTGCTGATATTGCCGGGAAAGGCTTTTTCGCCATTGACGGCAATATTGATGTCCAGAGCATTCGCCTCGCCCGCAAAGGCGGCTGGCACGAAATATGGCCCCGTCGGCAGAAAGGAAGGGTGTGATTTCATCACCAGCCAATCCTCTGCACCAAGAGTATCTTGTGCGGGCAACAGGCTTATATCGGTCACGGTAACATAACCGGCAATCGCGCTTGCTGCCTCCTGCACCGTTGCCTGATAGATCGGCCGTCCCAGCACCACGCCGACTTTCCCCTCGGCAACAACAGAATTGGCCCGTTTTGGCAGATGAACTTTCGCTTTGGGACCCACCAATGTGGAAGCCAGCTTGGTGGTGAATGTGCAGGGCTGCACACCGGGACACCCGGTGATGTCACACAGGATCTGACGGGGTGCCGCAATTGGCGCGCAAGGCGTCAAGAACTCAATCGCAGTGAATGCGCTGCGAAAATATTTCCCTGCCTGCGCATCATTCAGCGCAAGCACCGTACGCCTTAACGCTTCAAAATTATAATCCCAATTGCCGAGCAGGCTTTCGAGAGATTGCGTTCCACTCAGCGCGTATCCCAGTCTTGCGGCCAGCGGCGCTATGGCGTCAATGGAGACCGCAGCTTCATCATCCAGCACCAAGGCTGGAAACGCCGGGCTACCACTGACCGTAAACATCCCCAGCACAAATGGAATGGTTTCCATCTCGGCCATGCATTCCTCCTCTATCTCCCCCCTGTTTTTTAGGTTGACAGAAGGCAAAAGGAAAAACGATATTTCGAGATAGGACCTATCCCTTTTACGGATAGATGGGCATATCAATTGCAGCCTGCCCGATATTTTGCGCAATGTGATTGATCAACTGATGTCTGATCCAGGTGAGGCACTCGTCGCTATTGTTGTAAATATGCCATTGTAATGTCTCGTGAATTTGTGGAATTTCCATGGGTGGCATCAGCATTTTCAGCGGCATCATGCGGGCAAAGACTTCCGCCATACGCCGATGCATCAAGGCAATGCGATTGGTATTCACGATGAGGAATGGCACAGTGGAGTAAGATGCTGTGGTGACTTCGATCATGCGTTCAGTGCCAAATCGTTCAATAAACCAGCCCTCAAAAGTGGGACCGCTCTTGAGATAATTGACAACGACGTGCCGCATTTTCATAAATTCTGACAGCGAGATCGTGTCAGATGCCACTTGATCATTGCCAGTCCAGACAACGGCACGATAATCCTCGGAGAATAAATGGGCGGATGGATGCTCTGTGGAGAGGTAAAGATCGGGCATGGCAACAAACTCAACCTCGCCACGCTCCAGCAGCTCACGAGGGGTTTCGCCTGGCGATATAAGGTTGAAATGCAGATCTGGTGCCAGAAGCTTGATGGCTCGAATAGCATCAGAGAGCGCCGCAATCAGCATATAATCTGAGGCAATGATGCGGATTTCTCGTTTGGCTGTGGTGTAATCAAATTCGGGCCGCTTGATAATCGTCCCTTCAACCTGAAGCAAAACATTACGCACAGCAGGCAGAAGCTCCATTGCGCGGGGTGTCATCACCATACTGCGCCCAAGCTGAGCCAGCAGTTCGTCTTCAAAATATTCACGCAGGCGCGTTAATGCGCCACTGGTTGCCGATTGGCTCAAGCACAGCTTTTCTGCCGCCCGCGAAACACTACGCTCTGTCAGCAGACAGTCCAGTGTCACCAGAAGATTGAGATCCAGTCCCTTAAATCGCATGGCTTCCTCCTATCGCCTTTACAGATTGATGGCCTCCACTCCATCAATTGCGCCGATAGGCCTAATCCCACTCCTGACATAAATCAAGATTGACTCCGCGTTGACGGAAGATTATTTGGTTGGTTGACCAATTTATTATAAAATGCACTGCCGCGAAGGGCATTGCCGAGGAGAAAGCCATGCATAAGCCTTTGCTGGCTGAGGCGATACCGCATCATTTCTGCATCAGCGTCGAAGACCGTGATGCTGCGATGGTGTGGTGGCATGACATGTTTGGATTTGAAGCCGAATTCACCTTTGAGATCGCCCATATTCATGCCCGTGGTGCCTTTATGCGCAAAGGGACAATGCGCATTGAAATCTTCGAGATTGAGGGATCGGCAAAGACCCCGCAGGCCCGGCTTAAACCCAACACGGATTTGCAGACGCAAGGGATGAAACATATTTGCTTTGCCGTGAATGATGTGCAGGCGACACTTGAAACCGTGTATGCCGCTGGCCATCGAATTGTCGGCGTGGCGCGTGGTCCACGCTCGCCGATGCGTGAGGAAGAGGATCCAAGTATGACGGAAAACAGGATGCCCGCCTCGGCCTTTTTCCTTCTCGATCCCTGGGGCAGCCTGATCGAGATCTTGTGCCGGACTGATTTTTCAGGATAGAGCATGTCCAGCAAAAGAGCGTTGTGCCTTGGGTCTGGAAAGCGTTAAAATAGATGCGCTATATGCTTTCAAACCCCAAACCTCTGGTCTCTCATGCCCTCAGACGCTTTTGATGCGCTTATGACATCCCTGCAACGCCACCATGGCGCTTTTGATTGTGAACGACTGACAAGCCTCGCCAAGGACATTGCCGCCAACGGTCATCAGCGCGAAGATCCCGTGCGTGAGATTATGTCGCGACTGGGTGATCGCTGGAGTGCGCTTCTTCTCTCCGTGCTTTCGACAGGCAGCTTCCGACATTCGGCCTTGCGTCGGGTGATTTGCACGATTTCTGCCGAAAAGGCGATTTCCCAACGTATGTTGACACTTAGACTGCGTGCGTTGGAACGCGACGGTCTGGTGATGCGCGACATCACCGACAGTGTTCCGCCTTCGGTGAGTTATCGCCTCACACCGCTTGGTGTTGCTCTGAGCCAGAGACTGGCAGAAATGATCTGCTGGATCAAGGAAAGTGAAAACACCATCATTCAAGCTCGACGTGAATTTGATCGTATCGCCTGATCAGTTCGACGTCGTCAGCGCGGTTAATCCAGCCAGAGAAAACATCAAAAGGCTGCTATAAGACGCATCAAGATCGGTGCTGCTATAGCGATTATTGGACAGCGTATCCAGGCGTCGGTTCTGAGAGACGGTTTGCAGCATCAACATCAGCACGAATGAAAAACCGCGTGTCAGATGTTCGTCCGGCGCATCGGGCAGAATAATCTTCAATTGCGCAATGAAGAGATTGGCCGTTTCATCAAAATTTTCATGAAGATAGTGTAGCCAGCGATCATGCATGGACAGCTTGGTTAACAGCATCAGATAGGCCTTCCAGCCCTCGTCATCGCTTTTCATCTGCTCAAACAAGGGATGTATGAAAGCATCGAGCACCGCCTCTACGCTCATGGTTCCGCTGATATCTAAAGCGTTCAATCTCTCACGCCGGGTGCAGTTCAAGATATCAGCGCGGCGCGTAATAATGGCGGAAAACAGATTTTCCTTGGTGCCGAAATGATAGCTGGCCAATGCCAATGTCACCCCGGCCTCGTTGGTGATATCGCGCAAGGAGACCGTATCAAAAGACAGACTTCCAAACAGACGTTCGGCCGCGTTTATGATTTTCTCACGGGTTTGATCACCATTTGCCCGCGTCTGGTTGGGCACCTTGAGTCGGTCTTTCATCACGAACCTCACTTTTCGCAGCCAATTGCGGCTCCTCTTTGCCTATAGTCAATTGCAGCTTTTGACATGACCGCTGAATGCTGCGCCATCTATCGATAAAATCGATACGTCAGCTCCATATTAAACGTCTTTACCTAAATTGGTTGGCTGTATAAACAAGAAACTGACAGTGCGAAACCTGTTATGTCAAGAGAGGAGGCTCTTGATATTAGCAGATAAGCACATATTACGCCGATTCAATTCCTGGGAGGGGATCATGAGCGTCAAAGACCACTCGAATAATGTGAATTCTGCTTTGAACCGTCGCCAATTGATAAAGCGCGCAGGCGGTATGGCTGCGGCCATGTCACTGCCCGTTTTTAATGTTGCGCGTGCAGCGCAGGACACCGTGCGCATTGGCTTCATCGTTCCCTTGTCGGGCATCCGTGCATCATTTGGCGCATCCACCAGCTTCAATATTGATCTCGTGCGGGATGCATTGAAGGGTGGAATTGATATCAACGGCAAAAAATATGGCGTTGAAATTATCGTCAAAGACAATCAGTCCAGTCCGACGCGCTCCTTGCAGGTGGGTAACGAATTGATCCTCAATGATCGGCCCGATCTCATTCTTGTATCCGATGCAGAAGGCGGCACAGCCATTGCCAATATAGCCGATGCCCGCGGCGTGCCCCAGATTTCATCGCAGGGCCCCTGGCAAGGATGGGCTTTTCAACGTCATTACGACCCCGCCAAAGGCTTTCCCTTCACCTTCCATTTCTTCTGGGGCGCGGATGAGCTTGGCAAGGCCTATGCCCATATGTGGGATACGATGGCCACCAACAAGAAAGTTGGCACATTCTATGCTGACAATGATGGCGGCCGGGCGATGAGCAATCCGCAATTCGGCTTTCCGGCGGCGTTCAAGGCTGCGGGTTATGATGTGCTGGATACGGGCCTGTTTCGCCTCGATACCGATGATTTTTCCACGCAGATAACGGCCTTCAAGAATGCAGGTGTGGACATCATTGCAGGCCATGCCTATGAAAACCACCTTGCAACCTTCTGGAATCAAGCCATTCAGGCAGGGTTCAAGCCGAAAATCTGCACGATTGCCGCAGGCCTGCTGTTTCCCACCTCGGTTGCCAACCTTGGTGCGCGTGGCAATGGCATGTCAACGGAAGTGTGGTGGACCCCTTCATTTCCCTACAAGTCCTCGATCACCGGCCAAACGGCCCATGAGATTGCCAATGCCTATATTGCCACCACTGGCAAACAATGGATTCAGCCGCTTGGTTACGACCATGCCCTGTTTGAAGTCGGCATCAGTGCGCTGAAAGCGTCATCCAACCCCAAGGACAAGGTTGCGGTTCGCAATGCCATTGCGGCACTCAGCGCAGATACGGTGGTTGGCAAGGTGGACTTCAAGGGATCGCCGCTGAAAAATGTCGCTGTGACCCATATTGCTGCTGGACAATGGCAAAAGTCGACGGATCCCAAATATCCTTACGATTTGAAAATCGTCGACAACTCCACCAATCCCTCGCTTGTGGTCGATGGCAAGCTTCAGCCGCTGACCTTCTGACACTCTTGCACTGCGAATAACGCGCTTGCGCGGCAATCCAAACGGAGGCTGTTTTGGCTCTTCTGGACGTAAAAGATCTCAACAAAAGTTTCGGACAAATCCGGGTTGCAGACCATGTTGATCTGAGGATTGAGCATGGAGAATGCATTGGGGTGATTGGCCCGAACGGGGCTGGTAAAAGCTCTCTTTTTGCCCTGATCTCCGGCAGCCTTACACCCGATAGCGGCTCCATTTTTCTGGATGACCAAGACGTAACCCGCATGGCGGCCCACAAGCGCGTACACCTGGGTATTGGTCGCGCTTTTCAGATTCCGCAGCCTTTTCGAGACCTTTCAGTTTACGAAAACGTCCTTGCCGCCGCCAGTTTTGGCGGCGGCATGACTGGCAAAAAGGCGCGCCTGAAAGCCCTTGATGTGCTGGACAGGACCGGTCTTGCAGATGCAGGCAACACACTGGCCGGTTCGTTGACCCTCCTCAACCGCAAGCGGCTTGAACTGGCCAAGGCCCTGGCTGTGAATGCCAAACTTCTGATGCTCGATGAAATCGGCGCAGGGTTAACTGAGCGGGAGGTTGATCGCCTCGTTGTCACAATCAGCGACCTGAAGAAAGACCATGCGATCATCTGGATTGAGCATATTGCCCATGCCCTCAAATCCGTGGCCGACCGGATCGCTGTTTTGCATTTCGGTCGCAAATTGCTGGATGGCGATCCGGAAACGGTAATGACAAGTGCAACAGTAAAGGAAATCTACATGGGGCTTGGTGTCGATGAAGCTCATTGAAGTTGAAGCACTTGAAGCCTTTTACGGTGATATGCAGGCCTTGTTTGGTGTGTCTTTCGCTTTGGAAGAAAAAGAATGTCTGGCCCTTGTCGGTGCCAATGGTGCCGGAAAGTCAACGATTTTACGCTCGCTCACGGGCTTGAACCAGAAATTGCGCGGCACCATTCGGTTTGATGGTGCGGATATTATTGCAACCTCCGCCGAGGTCATTGCCCGTTCCGGCATCGCCATGGTGCCCGAGGGGCGTATGCTGTTTGCCTCCTTGACCGTTGAAGAAAACTTGACGATGGGAGCCCTGACCGGGCGCAAGGGCCGGTGGACGCTGGCACGGGTTTATGAGCTTTTTCCCATTCTGGCCGAACGCAAGCATCAGATGGCCATCACACTCTCCGGTGGCCAGCAACAGATGGTGGCCATTGGCCGCGCCTTGCTCTCTAATCCACGGGTCATGCTGTGTGATGAAATCTCTCTCGGTCTTGCGCCGGTGGTGGTGGGCCAGATCTACGAATCCTTCAAGATCATCCGTGCCGAAGGCATGTCGCTGATTGTTGTCGAGCAGGACATCAAACGGGCGCTCTCGATTGCCGATCGCATGCTGTGCCTGCTGAAAGGCCAAGTGACGCTGGAGGCAACGGCCAGCACAATTGATATGGACCGCCTGACATCGGCCTATTTTGGAGAATGACCTGATGATCTATTTGGATACGTTGATCAATGGTGTTCTGCTCGGAGGGCTTTATGGCATCCTCGGGCTTGGGCTGGCGCTGGTGTTTGGTGTCATGCGTGTCATCAATGTCGCCCATGGCGAATTCATGATTGGGGCTGCCATTCTGGCATCCGTATTCACCCAGATTTTTCCGGGGGTGGACCCTCTGGTGATGTTGCTGCCAATTGCAGCCATCGCCTTTGTTGTGGGCTATCTGTTCCAGACGATCTTGCTCAACAAAGTTGTGCGCAGTGGCGATATGCTGGCCCCCATGCTGGTGACATTCGGCGTGTCCATCATCATCCGCAATATCATGCTGGCAGAGCTGGGCTCCAATCCCTTGTCGTTGCAGGCGGGTGCGCTGGCACAGGCGTCTTTCAATATCGCGGGTCTGCACATTGGTGTTTTGCCTCTGATCACGCTGTTGATTGCGGTGGGCCTTTTCACGGCGCTGCAATACGGCGTCACCAAGACCACATTTGGCAAAACCGTGCGCGCAACGGCAGACAATCCTGAAATTGTGCGGCTGATGGGTGTCAATCCCAACCGCATCTACGCCGTGGTGATGGGCATAGCCTTTGTCATGGCCGCCGTTGCAGGCGTGCTTTTGGGAATGCGAACATCGTTTTCAGCCGCATCCGGTGCGGATCGCATCCTGATTGCCTTTGAAGTGGTGGTTCTGGGCGGCTTGGGCTCCTTCTGGGGTGCCCTGATGGCCGGCATTCTTCTGGGCGTCGTGCAACTGATGAGCTTCCAGTTCGATGCCAATTCCGGACTGCTCTACGCCCATCTGCTGTTCTTTATCTTCATGATCATTCGTCCGAATGGACTTCTCGGAGCCAAAGCATGAAAGCGCTCATTTTACGGTCTGCGCCTTTTGCGCTTTTCATTCTCTTCCTTGGCATGGCACCGTTTTTTCTGCCGGATGGCGACCTGCATCTGGCCACAGAAATCTTTGTCATCATCGTGATTTCCTCCATGTGGAATCTGCTGGCTGGCTATGCGGGCCTCGTCTCCTTGGGCCACCAGATGTATTTCGGGGCTGGCGGCTATGTGCTGTATATGGTCGCCAATGCCACTGGTTTTCATCCCTATACCGGCATTGTGGCCGCTTTCCTGTTTGGCGGGCTGGCAGCTTGTGTGATTGCGCCTTTGCTGTTTCGCCTGCGCGATGCCTATTTTGCCATTGCTTCGTGGGTGCTTGCCGAAATGGTGTCGATTGCCGTGCAAAAGACCGATGCTCTGGGTGGCATCACCGGACTTTCGCTCATTGACATGTCGGTTATCGATTTTGCCCGTTTTGAAACGGATCTGTTTCTTATGGGCGGTGCCATGGTGTTGATCACCCTCTGTGGATCGCTCTGGCTTTTGCGCTCCAGACTTGGCCTCGGACTGATGTGCGTGCGGGACAATGAGCGTGCCTCTCAGGCGATTGGCGTGGATGTCTGGCCGAATCGTTTCTTCGCCTATGTCCTGTCTGCGGCTGGCTGTGCTGCTGCTGGTGGATTGAGTCTGCTGGGAGGGCTTGTGGTGCAACCCGGTAATGCATTTTCGCCGGAATGGACGGTGGCAATGACCTTTGTTGTCGTGGTTGGCGGCATTGGCACATTGGAAGGGCCTGTTGTTGGGGCGCTGATCTATTACGGCCTGCGCCAATTGCTCACAGTCGTCTTTCCGCTGCCGGGCACATGGTATCTCGTGGCCATGGGCATTGTTGCGGTGGCCACCATGCTTTACGCGCCCAAAGGCCTGTGGCCGTTTATCCGCGATCGCTTTGGCGTCAACTGGCTATCTACCCGCCGCGCTATGTAGGAGACAATCATGATTGTTGAAATTGCAAGTATTCTGGTCAAACCGGGCCATGACGAGTTGTTCGAGGCAGCCATCAAACAGGCCGTTGATGTTCTGAAACGCGCTGAAGGCTGCCATGGCGTGCAATTGCAACGCTGTATTGAGACACCGGAGCTTTATCAGGTTCATATCCGCTGGCGCTCGGTGGATGATCACATGACGGGCTTTCGCAACTCCCCGCTTTTTCAGGAATGGCGTGCGCTGATTGGGCCACATTTTGCCAGCCCGCCGACTGTTCAACATTTTGAATACACAACAGAATCTTTCACATTCTAAGGGTTTGGCGCGTCACATGCGCAAACCACCTGCCGTGTAAGGGAGATATACATGACACTATCGCTCAAAGACAAAGTGGCGATTATTACTGGCGGCGCTGGTGGAATTGGCTCTGCAACCTGCCGGGTTCTATCATCCTTGGGTGCCAGAATTGTCGTTGCCGACATCGATCTGCAAAAAGCACAGGCAGTTGCGGCGGACCTGCCAGACGCGCTGGCCGTCGCGGTCGATCTGGCCAACGAAGCCGACATTACCGCGCTGTTCGCCCGCACAATCGAGCATTATGGCCGGCTGGATATTCTCGACAACAATGCTGCTTTGCTGACCGAGGACGTCAGCCAGCAGGATGGCAATATTGCCGACATGCAGACACAGATCTGGGATCGAGTGTTTGCCGTCAACACGCGGGGCACCATGCTGTGCTGCCGCGAAGCCTTGAACATCATGGAAAAACAAGGTTCCGGCGCGATCATCAACACCGCCTCCAATCTTGCTCTGCAAGGAAATGTGATTCAGGCCGCCTATAGCGCATCCAAGGCAGCTGTTTTGCAAATGACACGCTCAATTGCCACATCACACGGCAAACGCGGCATTCGTTGCAACTCCGTACTGCCGGGGCTGACGGCCTCCAAGGCAGCCCTTGAGCATTTGCCCCAGCGTCTGCGCGAGATTGTTGAGGAGGAAACACTCACGCCCTATCTCGGCGATCCGATGGATATAGCCCATGCGGTGGCGTTTCTGGCCTCCGATGAGGCACGCTACATTACCGGCCAGATGCTGGTCGTAGATGGCGGCACATCTGTCCATATTCCGGGCTATGCCCGGCTCAACGAAATGTTCTCTGCTGGCTAAAAGGATCTGAATGATGGAACGTATACGGTTTAATGACTATATCAACCGCTTTAACGAGCGAGATGCCACTGCCTTTGATGAATTTATCGCACCCGACATGCAGATGCTGAACGGTGCTCTGGAATTTACTGGTGTCGCGGGAATGCGCGATCATTACGAAAACAAGATCTGGCCGTATTTTGAAGAGCGTCTGAATGTGCTGGAATTTGTCAGCAGCGAAGATACGCTTGCCATCCAGATGTGGACGAGGTTTACCGCATTTGACAAGGCGGAGACGCTTTTTGGCTTGGTCGAAAAGGGCGAAACTTTCGATTACCGTGGTGTCATTCTCTATAAGATTGCAGCAGGAAAATTCAGCAAAATCGTGGTGGCCTACAATAGCTTCATCAACACCAAGGTGAATGGTGAGCACATCATGATGGGTATGCCGCACTAAACTGATACCAGGATTCATTGAAAATGACTCTTGGTATTCCTTTTGCAAATATCTCAAGCGCCTGATGCATTTGAGATATTTGCAATGTCTTCAAGGCGAGGATGCGTCAGCATCTTTGATGCCTTGCTAGAGTTTGTCAGGGAAAAGT
>DNPN01000073.1:0-3061 GCA_003501385.1 Rhizobium sp.
GCTCCATCCAGTCCATCGTGGCTGCGCCATCATGAACTTCGCCGATCTTGTGAGACTTGCCTGTGTAGTACAGAATACGCTCGGTGGTCGTGGTCTTGCCGGCGTCAATGTGCGCCATGATCCCGAAGTTGCGGTAGTCTTCGATTTTATATTCGCGAGCCATAGTGGACTGCCTTTCAATATTCGATCGTTTTCAAGATTACCAACGGTAATGCGAGAAGGCGCGGTTGGCGTCGGCCATCTTATGCGTGTCTTCGCGCTTCTTAACGGCGCTACCACGGTTGTTGGACGCATCCAGCAATTCGCCAGACAGACGATCAACCATGGTGGTTTCGTTACGCTTGCGAGCGGCATTGATCAACCAGCGAATGGCGAGCGCCTGACGGCGCTCCGGACGCACATCGACCGGCACCTGGTACGTTGCACCACCAACGCGACGCGAACGAACTTCAACATGAGGGGCTACATTTTCGAGAGCCTGATGGAAGATTGCGATCGGTTCCTGCTTGGACTTGTTCTCAACAACATCAAACGCACCGTAAACGATGGTTTCAGCAACGGACTTTTTGCCGTGCAACATGATGGCATTCATGAACTTGGTGACGACCAGATCACCGAACTTTGGATCCGGGTTGATCTCGCGTTTTTCTGCTTTATGGCGACGTGACATATTTTCGTCTCTCAACGGTTAGAACGCTTTAGAACGCGGAGAACCTCGCGCAGCGCTTGAATTTAAAAAGTGGAGTTCCGAATTACTTCGGACGCTTCGCACCGTACTTGGAGCGGCGCTGCTTACGGTTCTTGACACCTTGCGTATCGAGAACACCGCGGATGACGTGGTAACGAACACCTGGCAAGTCCTTTACGCGACCGCCACGGATCATGACAACCGAGTGTTCTTGCAGGTTATGGCCTTCGCCCGGAATATAGCCGATGACTTCGAAGCCATTGGTCAAACGGATCTTGGCGACCTTACGAAGAGCCGAGTTAGGCTTCTTAGGTGTCGTTGTGTAAACGCGGGTGCAAACGCCACGCTTCTGTGGATTTTCCTGCAGAGCAGGAACCTTATTGCGCTTTACCTGTGCCTGACGCGGCTTGCGGATAAGCTGATTTACGGTAGGCATAGAACCATCCCTTTTATTCTTGTCACTTGAGCCCCTGTGGCCCGCTTTAAGCCGTTTCCGGCGGTGGCCGCACAATTTTCTACATGCGCAAAACGTGGCCTGATCCGGTTTCCCGGATAGACCACAATAGGCAGAGCACGCATATAGACGGATCGTCGTGCGTGCAGCATTCATGTCTTCAAAGTGCGTTTTGGAGCCTTGTTTGAGGTGAACTCCAGAACATGGCGTTCCGAAAAGCTTAACCTCACATTGGCTCCGATGTCGGGCGTACTACTGTTTTCACCCGGTTGCGTCAAGCCTTGGCCCGAAAATATTAGGGCATCCGGGAGTTTGCAGCCCCGAGATAGCGCTTATGCAAGATTATGAGCCGTATTTTGATGGCGCGCAAGCAAGTGTTTTTGAAATTCCTGCAACAGCGGGATGGAATCAGTTGGCGGCGTGCGTGCGCATCTTGACCGATCAAGCGTGATCTATAACGTGTCGAATGCCGATTCAATATTGCCTCTCAACAACGCTGGATTTCGGGTGTTCAGCACGATAATGCATTGGTGCTGGCTTCGGCTTCACTCGTCTGACCGCAGGTCACATATTTTCTAAAAGGACCATTTTATGATTGCAACGCCCGACAATGACAACACCTCCGACGGGCCAATGGTGTTCATCATCATCGCCAAGGCCTACGAGGAATCCGGGTCAGACGGCATAGACCTTCACATTCTTCTCTGTGCACCGGATGATGACACTGCTGTGCGCGAAGCGTTGAATGCGCTCTCGGAGGAAGGCTTCCTTGAGGCTGATCTCGACCAGATTGGCATGGTGACGGAAGTGCCGGTTGATGAACCGCATGCCTCTGCCTACCAAGGCGCTCTGGAAGGGGAAGTCGCCATCATTCGTTTTGATTGATGATATGGCGGCACGGATCACTGAAAAAGCGTTGATCTATGCCACATGGAAAGATCGGCTCCTCGTGTTCGACGAGCCGGACTTTCCTGAAATTTTGCCGCAGATCCCGGGTGGGACAATTGAAGTCGGTGAGACACCTCTTGATGCGGCTCGGCGGGAATTTACGGAAGAGACCGGGCTCAACTGTGAGGGTACTCCGGTATTTTTGACCACCCTTGGTTACCACACGACGCGCGGCGGGCATTCCGTTCACTATCGGCGTCATTTCTTTCACATTCCGCTTCAAATCACGCCGACAGACAATTGGCTTCATGTTGAGCTTCACCCAACCGGAAGCGATATTCCAATATTACTGCACTTTTTCTGGATTGATCTTGAACGCGCCCAAGAGTTGCTGGGTTATGAAATGGCGGCAGCGGTTGATTTACTTCCCAAGTAGCAACAATCCCCAATGATCCGTCATTTCACCACAACAATTCACTGACAGCGATAAACCTCCCTGCCCTTTGGAGGAATTCGCATGTCTTATCATAGCCGTCTTTTCGCAATCAGCCTCGTTGTCGCGACAACATTCACTGCACCCGTATTCGCAAGCGACGCGAAGCCCTTCACCACAGCAAAAGAAATCATTCTTCTGGAGTTGCTGCCACCTCCGCCAGCCAATGTCTCCGCCAAAATGAAGGCTGAGTTGGGTGAGATTCTCACCATTCAGGTGACTCGCACACCCGAAATGGAAGCGCGCGCCAAGGCCGATGCCGAGGAGAATGTCTGGCGCTATGCGGACGTGATCAACAATCCGAAATTCACGAAAGAGAACCTGCCGAAATTCTCTGCCTTCTTTGATCGTGTTGTTGAAACGGAAGGAGCAGTGGTCGACCCGGCCAAGGATGTGTGGAAACGCCCTCGCCCGCATCTGCACAGCGATCTGGTCAAGCCCGTGGTTCCGCTGTCAAAGTCCGGCTCCTACCCATCTGGCCATACTACGGTTGGTACGCTGATGGGTATTGTGCTAAAGCGTGTCGCAGTGAATAGGA
>DNPN01000073.1:3424-4399 GCA_003501385.1 Rhizobium sp.
GAAAAGTGGAACCCGGTTTTCCCTGACAAACTCAAGCCGACATGGCACCTGAAAAGGAAGACGCCTTGATGCGCCCGGCCTGGGTGTATGGCCAGAACCGCGTGATTGGTGGCATCCATGACCCAACCGATATCGAGGCTGGCCGCATTGCTGGCACCGTGATTGCACAGACCATCAAGCAGCACGATGATTACAAAACGGAATTCGAGGCGGCCAAGGTCGAGCTGCGGGCCACACTCGGTCTTTAATAGGATTGCATAATCAACAAAAAGCCGCCCGGCAGTTCACCGGGCGGCTTTTTAAATTCAAGATATAGCTAACTTTACTCAGCCGCCGTTGTGCTTTCGCTTGCCATATCGCGTAACATTGGTGTGGCCACATCCGCACCAGAACCCTTGCGGCGTTCTTCGAGAATGAGCTCATCACGCGACGTAGCGATGCGGCGGATCACCGTCATCGTGCCGCCGGTACCAGCCGGGATCAGACGACCAACAATAACGTTTTCCTTCAGACCCTGAAGGGTGTCCGTCTTGCCTGCAATAGCAGCCTCTGTCAGCACCTTCGTGGTTTCCTGGAAGGAAGCCGCAGAGATAAACGAAGGCGTCTGCAGCGATGCCTTGGTGATACCCAGCAGAACTGGATCGCCAGAAGCAGGCTTCTTGCCTTCTTCGATCAGGGCATCGTTCATGTCATCCATTTCGATGCGGTCAACATTGTCACCCACGATGTACTGGCTATCGCCAGCATCGGTGATTTCAACCTTCTGCAGCATCTGACGAACAATCACTTCTATGTGCTTGTCGTTGATACCAACGCCCTGCAAACGATAGACCTCCTGGATTTCATTCACGAGGTAGGAAGCCAACGCTTCCACGCCCTTGATGGCCAGAATGTCGTGCGGTGCAGGATTGCCGTCGAGGATGTAATCGCCCTTTTCGATATAGTCGCCATCCTGAAGATGGAAGGGCTTGCCCT
>DNPN01000150.1 GCA_003501385.1 Rhizobium sp.
TGTATGAGTCAGTGCACTAGAATGAAGCAATCGCGCTTGTAGCAATCAATGTATCCCGGAGTTCTCGTCCCATCCCCATGTTTGAAATCCACTCTTCGTTGAAAGACGTAATCGTTTAATTCGTTGCTCTCTTGAGCCATCTGCGGACGGCCCAGGCCTAAAGCTTCGCAAAGGCCAACTACGAAAAGTTGATAATTTGCAGTTTCAGCTCCTCCGGAAAGTAGCGAATCCTCGATAAATTTCTCGAGTGTTGGGTTATCTGCTTTTGACAAAATTCATTCCTCACAGGGAACTGTAGTTGGCTTTTTCGCAGCATCTCGGGAATTGTATCGCACCGATGCTAAAATGAATCGACATATTCGATGATTCTGTCAGTGGTTGCCAGCAAGTTTTTCCCGCAACCACTATTTCCCACAATCAATAGGAACCTGCCACCATTTTGCAATGCAATTCTCCAATTGATCAGATAGCTAAGCCTATCGACCTGTTCTCCCGCCGTGTCGTTGGCTGGTCAATGAATGCCAACATGATGGCCCAGCTCTTCACCGATGTACTGATTATGGCCATATGGAGGAGAGGAAAGCCGGAGCCGCTCTGGGAATGTCTGGGACAATGCTGCGATGGAGTGTTTCTTTTCATCGCTGAAAACAGAAAGGACGGCACGAAAGGTCTATCGAACGAGGAATGATTGTTCTTGCAGGAAAATCGTGCCCGCCAAAGGTGGGCATTGGTGGAGGTTGGTTTGAATGTATCGTTATATAATCAATTAAATTGAGTATATAGATAAATATCCAAACTTGAGGATGGTTTGAGAATCATGTAAAATAGTCAGTATGGCTGAGCAAAGTGTATCACATTTAAACCGACTTGAGAAAGACCTCCCCGAAGGGCTGGTCGTGGATGCTGCTTGGCTGGAAGAGCGCGGTATCGCCAGCAATTTGCGCGCCTACTACGTCAAGAATGGCTGGCTGGAGCAGCCGGTGCGCAGTGTTTATAAAAGACCGCGCGGCACGCTCAGTTGGCAGCAAGTCGTTATTTCCCTTCAGACCCTGCTTTTACGCGCTCCGTTCTATGTCGGCGGGCGCACGGCGCTGGAGCTACAGGGGTTTGCCCACTATCTCTCGCACGAAACCAAGACCGTTCATCTCTATGGGCCGGAAAAGCCGCCCGCATGGCTGGACAAGCTGAACCTTCCCCAGCGCTTTGTTTATCACAACAGTGCGACCCTCTTCCGAAATGATCCTGTGACAAAGGGGCTTGGCAGTCTTGCCTGGAATATCGCGGACGGAACAGGCCGCGATCTCACCTGCTTTCAGGGTGGCAGTCTGACCTCGCTCGCATGGGGGCAGTGGGATTGGCCATTGACGCTATCCCAGCCCGAGCGCGCTTATCTCGAAATGCTCGATGAATTGCCGCGCCACGAGAGTTTCCATCAGGCCGATATGATCATGCAAAGTGCAGCAAATTTCAGCCCGAGAAGGCTGCAAAAACTGCTGGTGGATTGCGGCAGTGTGAAGGTCAAGCGCCTGTTCTTTTATTTCGCGGATCGGCATGGCCATGCATGGCTCAAGCGTCTGGACAAAACCGCTATTGATCTCGGCAAGGGCAAGCGCATGCTTGTGCCTGGCGGCAAACTCGATCCAGTCTATCTCATAACCGTGCCGGAGGACCTCAATGCCGTTTCGTGATCAGTATCAGGCACAGGTCCGGCTTCTCATGCGTCTCATCCCTATCGTGGCACGCGAAACCTGTTTTGCGCTCAAGGGCGGCACGGCGATCAATCTTTTTGTGCGCAACCTCCCGCGCCTCTCCGTTGATATCGATCTGATGTATCTGCCCGTCAATGACAGGCCGGAGGCACTGGCGGACATCGATGCCGCCATGAAGCGCATCAAGGCGGCAGCCTTGGCGGAACTGCCCTGCGCGCGCGTTACTGAAAACATCCATGATGGCGCGATCCTGCGTCTTCTGATGATGGCAGAGGGAACACAGGTGAAGATCGAGGTTTCGCCGGTGTTACGCGGTGTGGTTCACGAGCCTTCCACGATTCCCGTCACCGAGGCCGTGGAAGAGTCCTTCGGCTTTGCGGAAACCAACGTCGTATCCTTTGAAGACCTTTTCGCTGGCAAGCTGGTTGCCGCCCTTGACCGTCAGCACCCGCGCGACCTTTTCGATGTGCGCGGTCTGCTCGCCCATGAGGGGCTCAGCGATGACCTCCGCGAAGCCTTCATCGTCTATCTGCTCAGCCACAATCGCCCCATGGGTGAAGTGCTGTCAGGCCGCGTCAAAGACCTCGCGAATGAATACCAGAACGGCTTCGAGGGCATGACTGAGGAGGTTGTGGCCATCGAAGAGCTGATGGAAACGCAGGATGAAATGATCCAAGTGCTGATCGGTGGCATGCCGGATCATCACCGTGAATTTCTAATCGGCTTCGAGCGCGGCGAGCCGGATTGGTCTTTGCTCAACATCGGCCATGTCGCTGACCTTCCGGCGATCCGCTGGCGACAGCGCAATCTGGACAAACTCAAGCCCGAACAGCGTTCTGCTCTGGTCGAATTGCTGCAATCTTCCTTGGAGCGGCGAGCTCCAAAATAAGCCGCTTTCAGCAGACCGCGCAATTGCTCCGTGGTGCGGCTTGCCGCTTCAAAGCGTGAAACGAGTTTTCTCGTATCTTCCGTTATCCCCGCACGCGGGCTTCGTTGGATGGGCAAAATTGCAGATTTGCAGTTGGACCGACTCGCATTTTTAATGGTTTATTGCATTTCAGGCCCTTACCCCGATCATATCCGTCAAATTGAATTGAGACTTTTGGCTTGATGAAAGCCTGTTTAAGACGGAGGTTAAATTTCGTTTCCAGAATTGGGAGCAAGATGATGGCAAATGCAATGCTGAACATTCACGTCATTCAACTTCGAATGATGTCGATCAAGCAGGCGGCGGATTATGCCAGCCTGCCCTTGAGACGATTTCTCAGGATTTACAGCGTTAGGCCAGTCGCTTTACCGGAGAGCAAGCTGTGCTACGATTTTTGTGGTGTCGATGGGTGGCTTGACCAGATCAAAGCAGGCGACGCCGATACCGGTGCGGAAAAGGGGAAGCTCTGATGGCGCTGCCTCAATTATATACTGAAAAGTGCGTGGCTGACGCGCTGCACATTTCTACTCGGTCGCTTCGGGAAGTCTTGAAGGAGCGGCCTTTTTACAGACTGGTAGGGCGCGCAAGGTATTCACCGACGCCGATGTTAAAGCACTTGTGGAGTCTCTTGCATGTCCCTCAAGCTCATTAAGCGACACGGCGGTAAAAATTGGTATATCCGCGGGACCATCCGAGGCGTCTCAGTGGACGAAACTACGGGAACTGACGACAAAAAAAGGGCGGAAGAAATCCGTATCCGGCGCGAAACGGAAATCCTCGACCGTCGTATCCATGGAATCCGAAAAACAGCGACATTCCTTGAAGCCAGTGTGATGTATCTGGAAGAGGGCGGCGCAAGCCGGTTTGTGGATGTTGTTGCCCGTTACTTTGGCACCATGCCACTCTCCGAGATCGACCAACCGGCAATAGATCGGGCGGCACGGGTTCTCTATCCTGATGCCAAAGCATCCACCAGAAACCGGCAGGTCTTCACGCCGGTTTCTGCCGTCCTCAACTTTGCCGCAAAAAAGAAGATGTGTGACAAGCCTATTATTGAACGGCCTGCGCAGCCCAAAGGGCGAATTCGATGGATTACCATCGAAGAAGCGCAGTCGTTGATTGATGCCTGTGCACCGCACCTCAAGCCTCTTGTGACGTTTCTGTTTTATACGGGGGCGCGGCTATCCGAGGCGCTTTATCTCGACTGGCGAGACGTGGACCTTTCACGGTCGCACGTTGCCTTCTTGGATACCAAGACGGGCGACGATAGAGGTGTTCCGCTCCACTCTGGCGTGGTCGCAATGCTGGCGAACTTGCCGCACCGTGAAGGTGCGGTTTTTCGTCGGCATGATGGCAAGCCTTACGAAGTGAAGGAAGACGGTGGCGGGCAGATCAAGACCGGGTTCAAGGGCGCTTGCCGTAGAGCCGGGATTTCCGACTTCCACCCCCACGATTGCCGCCACACATGGGCGACCTGGCACTATGCCGCAAACCGCGACCTTATCACCTTGATGAGACTCGGCGGCTGGAAATCTGAGCGCATGGTTTTGAGATATGCGCACATCAACGTCGATGATCTTGCAAGCTCGATAGAATCCATTCCTTGGGGAAAAACCGGGGGTGTGAACAACGGTCAAAAGAAAAACGTAAGGAAAACAAAATGATGGAAGTATGTAAGAACATACTTGGTAAGGGAGAGGCCGAGAGTTCAAATCTCTCTAGCAGCACCATTCATCCCATTATACCATTCAATATCTTACATTTTTGTTTTAGAAATGTATTTGCACAAGCGGTTCGCGGTGAAGCGGACGTGCGGGAATGGTTCACATTGACGAAGAATGCGGTTGCTGCGTTTAAGCGGTGGTCGAAGATTTGGTGAGGATGAGCGCTGATGCCAAATGCAGGTGATTTAACGACAGCTATTGCCACGGAATTGGCTAAGAAGATTCCGGTTAAAGACGCATATGAGGACGCACTCAAGCCGGGAGTAAAGCAAGTCGGGACTTTGGTTGAGGACCTGATGAAGACAGTGTTACTCTTGTTCGCGCCCGTTCAATTTGCTGCTGCGGTTCAAGATCGCTATCGTCGGTTTCTTGACACTTCGGTTCGTCGAGTGCCCGAAGCTGACCGAGTTTCGCCCGCGCCACAGATTCTCGGCCCCGTTCTTGAAGGTATAAAATACGAACCGGAGGACAGCCCCATATCGGAAATGTTCTCCCAGCTTCTCAGTTCGAGCATGGACAAAAGCCGAGTGCAAAACGCACACCCTGCGTTCTCGCAGATTGTGCGGCAGCTATCCCAGGATGAGGCAATTTTACTGAATTTGATGTGGAAGCTTCGACAGAAAGAAGGACGGTTCTACCGTCAGCAATTCACGCAGGATTATGAAAGAACAACAAACAAGTTTTATAATACTCGGATGGAGAGCGATGATCTTCCACGCGACAGCCTTACTTTTCCAAATAATGTGGAATTTTACGGCCAGCATCTTTACTCTCTCGGCATTACCGCATTCTTTGATAGTGCCCAGCAAGAATGCTTATGGGATGACGGTTCTAGTGGACACTCTCCCTTTGACGTCCAAAGAACGCAAATAGGTATTCGAGTTTTCAAGGAGTTGCGTTTTACTGATGTTGGTCTCAAATTCATGTCAGCAGTCAGTCCGTCGCCGTGATATAAATTATATATATTGAAGTCTAATAAAAACCGTCAAAATTATTTAAATCGTAATGACTTCATTAAAAATCAAATCCCTCACCGTTTATCGGGCCGAATCGCGCTCCGCAAATCCACCAACCTGTTCAGCGTTTTCAGCGTCCGCTCCTCCGCCGTTGCAGCAAGGGCAAGCGCAATGGTTTCCACCGCGACCAATGATGGGGCGTGGAGGGCCACTTGTTCGCTCTTAGTGCGTGGCATCACAAGGCAGGCGGATGCGTGTTGGCGTAGCACGCTTTCGCTTTGGCTCAACACCAGAATCACCGGCACATCCAGTCGTTTGGCCTCGTTGATGGCGGTGAGGGCTTCGCGGTGGGGGCGGCCGTGGAGGAGCATCAGCAGGGCGTGGCCTTGTTCGATTGCCAGCATTTGTTCGGCCAAAGCAATGCCGGTGTTGTTGAGCGCATAAGAGCGAAAGCCGGAGCGGGCAAACAGGCGGGCGGCGTAATCGGCGATGATGCCGCTGGCACCAATGCCAAACACGCCAATGCCTGCTGATTTCGTCAGCAATTGGGTGGCAATGGCGAGGGCTGCGCGGTTGTTGGCGGACGTGAGGGTTTCGAGGGCGGCGCGTTGATTTTCGACCACGAAATCAATGGCGGCATCGCTATTGCCCTTCAGCTCATCTGTGGTGGTCGCCATTTTTTCAATCGGCGAATCGGTTTGGCCCAGATAAGCTTCCAGCGTGTCCTTGAGGTCCACCAGTCCGCTAAAGCCCAGCGCCTGAAGGGTGCGGATCACTGTGGCATCGGATGTTCCCGTGGCAAAACCGATTTCGAGGGCGGATTTGCTCAACACCGCATGGCGGTGGCCGTCAATATAGTCGGCAACAGTGAGCATGCCCGGCGATAGCCGATCCCGGCGCTTGCGCAGCCGTTCGCCATAGTGGTCTATCCGCCGGGTTTTGCCTGTCTGCCTGCTCATCCGGTTCTGCTTCTCCTGATCTTTCGGGGCCTGTAGTAGTCACTTTGCCAAGGGTGTTTCTTGTGTCCAACATGCTGTGGATGGCCGAAATTCGCAACAATTCTGGGTCTTGGCACGCCGGTTTGGGCAGGTATTGCACCGAATTGACGATTGTGATGCGCCAGTCAACAGCGGTTCTTGATGGTTTAAAGTTGACTACTACACTCATAAAATAGAAAAGCCCAGTCAGTTGCAGCGTTTTGGCGGGATTTTACCCGTCAAAGGCTGCGTATAGGAATTGGGTGTGGGACGATGACGAAGACGGTGGCGGGAACAATAACAAAGCGTGCATTGGCGGCAGCCTTGCTGACTTCGGTGGCTTTGCCGGTTTATGCGCAGGATGTGCAAAGCGCGAAGACGGATGAGGCCGGGACAACCGAGCTGCAAACCATTTCGGTCAACGGTCAGCAAAAACAGCCCACGCGCGGTTATCAGCCCGTTTCCACCAGCACGGCAACCCGCACCGATACGCCGCTGATTGATATTCCGCAGGCCGTTAATGTGGTCAGCTCTACGGTATTGAAAGATCAGGCGGCCACCTCGCTGGATGATGCGCTTTCCAATGTCAGCGGCATTACCCAAGGCAACACCCTTGGCGGCACACAGGATGCGATTATGCGCCGTGGCTTTGGTGATAACCGCGATGGCTCCATTCTGATTGATGGCATGAAGACCGCATGGCCGCATTCGTTCAACGATACCACCGATCGGGTGGAAGTGCTGAAAGGCCCGGCCTCGACGCTTTATGGCATTCTCGATCCCGGCGGCATGGTCAATGTTGTGACCAAAAAGCCGGAGGATCAGTTCTCGGCAACCGTCTATAGCAAATTCACCTCCTGGGGCGGCGGGCGCGAGGGGGCAAAGTCCGGCTTTGATGTAACGGGACCAATTGAAGGCACGGATTTTTCCTATCGTCTGATCGCGGAAGGCCAGAAATCGGATTACTGGCGCAATTTCGGCCACAACAACAATTGGCTGATCGCGCCATCGCTGAAATGGAGCGGTGAGGATACCGAGGTCACAGTCTCCTATGCCCATGAGGATTACAGCGTGCCGTTTGACCGTGGCACGATCTTTGATCTCACCACCGGAAAAGCGGTTGATCTCAGCCGTCGCACCCGGCTGGATGAGCAGTATAACATCACCGATGGCAAGTCTGATCTGGCCAAGGTCAATATTGATCGCGAGCTGGAGGGCAATTGGAAACTGTCGCTGAACTACGCCTATAGCCGCGATGAATATTCCGACAATCAGGCGCGTGTGACCGGCTATAATTCCAAGACCGGAGCCGTGACCCGACGCGCCGATGCTACGCAATATGCCACCAGCTATACCCATGCTGCGCGCGCTGATCTGACGGGCGATGTGGAAATTGGCGGCATGCAGAATGATCTGCTGTTTGGTGTCTCCTATGATTATAGTGATACGCTGCGCACCGACATGCTGCGTTGCAAGACCAACAGCACGTTCAATGTCAACAATCCGACTTATGGCACTCTGGCACAATGCAGCACGGTGTCGGCTGCTGATAGCGATCAGGTTGAGCAAATGTCCACGGCCTCGGTCTATATGCAGGATTCGCTGCATCTGACGGATCAGTGGATTGCTGTGGGTGGCATGCGCTACCAGCATTATGACAATTATGCGGGCAAGGGACGCCCGTTTAACGCCAATACCGATGGCGATGGCGGGGCTTTTGTGCCCAATGGTGGGCTTGTTTACAAGCTGTCGCCCACCGTGTCGCTCTATGCCAATGCGGCCAAGACGTTTCGTCCGCAATCGTCCATCGCCAGCTACTATGGCAATCTTGAGCCGGAAGAAGGCACATCCTACGAGATTGGTACCAAGCTGGAGCTGATGGAGGGTTTGAGCGCCAATATTGCCCTCTACAACAGCCGCAAGAAAAACGTTGCCTATTCCGAGACGATTGGCGGGGAAAGCGTGGTGAAAACCGCAGGTCTGGTGCGCTCCCGTGGCATCGAGGTGGATGTTGCCGGCCAATTGACTGATCATTGGCAGATGATTGCCAGCTATGGCTTGACGGACGCAAAGGTGCTGGAAGACCCGGATTACGCCGGAAAGCAATTGCCCAATGTGGCCAGAAACACGGGGTCTTTCTCGCTGGCCTATGATTTTGGCGAGATGAACAATCGCGGTGATACGCTGAAACTCGGCGGCGGCGTGCGCGCCGTTGGCAAGCGGGCCGGAATGAATGACAACAGCTATTATCTGCCCGGTTACGCCGTGTTTGATGCCTTTATGGCCTATACCATGAAGTTTGAGCGGCCCATGACCTTGCAGGTCAACCTGAAAAACCTGTTTGACAAAACCTATTATACCTCGTCGATTGGCTCGACCAATTACGCCAATCAGGTGGGGGAACCGTTTAATGTTTCGGTGACGGCCTCCGTGAAATTTTAGGGGTTTTTGTCACACCAGTGTCAGCTTGATGGGAAAGAAGGATGCATCCTTCTTTCCCCAACGTTGATTGTTGTTTCATGACCCCTGATGATTTTGCCTCCTGCCTTGGCCCCGATGCATCGCCGCGCCTATTGACCCTTGCTGCCGCCGTTTTTGAGGCGGGCGAGCTTGCTCGTGTATCGTTGAAGCGGCGCTATTCTGCCCAGATGGTGCTGAAAGCGCCGCGTGATTACCAGACCGAGATCGATGTTACTGTTGAGCGCATCATCGTTGATCGCATGAAAGCGGCGTTCCCGGATTATTCCATTATCGGTGAAGAGGCGGTGGGCAACCATGACGCCGGGGCTGATGCGCCGCGCATTTATATTGACCCCATCGATGGCACCACAAATTACGCCTGGGGCCTGCCGCATTTTGGCATTGTGATTTCCATTGTCGAGCAGAGGGAAGTGGTCTGCGGCGTGGTGTATGATTGCATGCAGAACGAGTTGTTTAGCGCCGAGAAAGGCAAAGGGGCCTATCTCAATGGTGAGCGGCTGGTGCTTGCACCATTTTCCGATGTGCAGGATGCGCTGATTGGTGCCGGATTGCCCATTCCCGGTCAGGTGAAGAGCGTGCCGGAAGAGACCTATCACGCCGCACTGCGCCGCCTGATGGACAATACCGCAGGTGTTCGGCGTCTTGGATCAGCTGCCTTGTCTACGGCCTATGTGGCCTGCGGTCGGCTGGATGGCTTTTTTGAAGATGGTCTGTCCATGCATGATTATGGCGCATCCATGCTGATGGTGCGCGAAGCCGGTGGCCTTGTGACTGGTTTTTCCGGTGAACCTATTGGCAAGTATGGCGATGTCCTCGCCGCCAATCCGGCTCTGCATGCATGGCTGGTGGAAGGGTTTGAGCCTGCCTAACTCGCGCCCATCACTAAAGCCTCAAGCCCGACCGGATCATCGGTGGTGATCTGGTCGCAGCGCAAGGCCAGCAGACGGTTGACCACCGCTCGAGCCGCCGCATCGGCGGTTTTGATGGTGTAGGCATCCACCCGCTTGCCCAACGCATGGAAGGCACCAACCAGATCAAACCCCATGTCATCGGCTGCCAGAATGAGTCGGTATTCCAGATAGATCATCTGGGTGTTTGCAATGGCATTGACGGCATTCTCGACAAAGCCGTCAAAATCGCGCGATGCCAACAGCCGCTCAATCGCGCCATCATGGCAGGGGTCATAGCCAACAGGCAAATCATCCACGGCATCGGCCAGAAGCGTCACAGCCTTGGCATCGCCACAGGAGAGAATGACGTGTTGAGCCACAGGTTCGATAGCGGCTTTGAAGGCGGCAATCTCACGGGGGCCAATCCGGTCGGCGGTTTCCTTGAGGTCCAGTTGCAAAACCGCACCCGCGCCACAGGGCTGCGTAGCCAGCAGATGTCCAAGCTCTTCCAAAAGCATGACACGGTGATGGGTTGGCGCGCCATCGGCATTGCGCAAAGACAAGCCGCGCAACGTGGCGGCAGATGCCAAGGCAACGGGGCCTTGGCCGGTGGTGGCACGGTCCAGCGTTTCATCATGCAGCACGGCAAAACCGCCGTCAGAGTGGCACAGCAGATCGACTTCAACGCTTGCGCCTAAGGCCATGCCTTGGGCAATCCGCTCTGGCGTAAACGAAATATCGCCAGCCTGTTTATGGCCGCGATGCCACTTCAACATGGTTTGATGGCCGTCGCGCTCAATATACAATCCGTCAGGCATGGGTGAGGTGTGGCTCCAGTTCATGGGTATCGGTTGATGTATAGGCCAATTGCTGATCACGAAAGCCCGTGTAGCGATTGACCAGTACCGCCACCCGATCTCCTTTGCGCCAGCGGCTGGCAGTATCGGTCATCACCTTTATGCGATGGCCATCCGTCAATTGCACATCGACCAGATGATAGCTGCCGAAATCGACAAAGCGCGTTACCACCGGGCTTGCATCATCACGGATGGGGGTTAGCACCAATTGTTCGGGGCGGATGGCCAATGTGGTTTCGCCGTCGCTGATCTGCATCGGCAGGCCCAGATCCGGGTGCTCGAAACGGCCATTGCGCACCATCCCCCGGATAAAATTCATGGTGCCGATAAAGCCGGAGACAAATTCGGTTTGCGGCTGGCGATAAATCACATCCGCAGGCGCTATCTGCTCAATGCGCCCATCTTTCAGCACGGCAATGCGATCAGCCATGGCCAAGGCCTCATCCTGCCCGTGGGTGACAAACAGGGTGGTAATGCCAAGCCGTTGCTGAATATCGCGCACCTCTTCGCGCAACCGCTCACGCAAATGCTGGTCCAGACTGGCAAAAGGCTCATCCAGCAGCAGAATTTTCGGCTCCAGCACCAGTGAGCGGGCCAGCGCCACGCGCTGCTGCTGCCCACCGGAGAGCTGATGCGTCATGCGCTCGCCATAGCCCTTCAGGCCAACGAGGTTCAGGGCGTTTTTCACCTTGTCTTCAATGGTGGCGCGGGGCAGGCGGCGCAGTTTCAGGCCAAAGGCAATATTGCCAAACACCGTCATATGTGACCACAGCGCATGGCTTTGAAACATCATTCCGGTGGGGCGACGCTCTGGCGGCAGACGGGTGACATCTTCGCCGTCAATCAGAATGGCCCCGGAGGTTGGGTGTTCAAACCCGCCAATCATCCGCAAAATGGTTGATTTGCCGGAGCCTGAAGGGCCGAGCAGGCAGATCAATTCGCCATCGCCCACTTCAAGATCAACATTGTCAACGGCTGTGGTGTTGGCAAAGCTTTTTTGCAGATTGCGGATGGTTAGCTGTGCCATGGTGTTACCTGTGAATGAAAGAGAATCATGCGCCAAATCCCTTGGCAAAGGCACCAGTGCTCATCACCCGGCGGGCAAACATCAGGGCAATGAAAGACGGCACCCAGAGCATCACCGAGAGCACCGCGCCATATTGCACCACCAGCTGATTGTTGATGAAGCTGATCATCAACACCGGCATGGTGCGAATTTGCGGCGCACCAATCAGCCATGCGCCTTCGGTTTCATAGAAGGTGGAAACAAAGGTGAGCAGCACGGCGGCAAAAATCGTGGGCGCTGCCTGTGGCAATGTGATGGACCAAAACACCCGCAAAGGTCCGGCTCCCACATCGCGGGCGGCTTCTTCCATGCGTCGATCGACATTTTGAAAGGCAGCCACGGGAATCCAGATCATCAGCATCAACGTGCCAACCAGCTGAATCAGCGCAACACCCCAGAAGGTGGAGATCAGGTTGAGGTGTAAGAAAATCCCGGCAATGGTCACCAGCAGGCCGAATTTGGGAAAAGCATGCGAGGCAAGGAAAGACAGGAAGAACAGGTTGCGGCCCGGAAAATCCATCCGGGCAAAGGCATAGGCCGCGGGCAGGCAAATCACCGCCGATAGAACCGTCACCGTGGTGGTGAGTCGCAGGCTCAGTGTTAGCGCATCCCACACGTCTTCACGCGACAGGGTTTGTGACCAGAACCGCAAGCCGAACTGCTGCGGAATGACCGATGGATAACGCCAGACCTCGGTAAAGGCCCAGGTTGCCACCACCAGCAGCGGCAAAACGATGATCGCCGTGAGCACAACGGCCAGCAAAAAGCCCATCCAGTCCAGCCGGGCAATGCGGAGATGAAGAGGCGTGCTCATCGGCTCTTTTTCTCCTGATTGCGCGCAATCGAATAGACATAGAACAGGCCGAAGAACAGGCAGAAAGCAAAGCAGATCACGGCCTGCGTCTTGGCATTCAGCGGATCGTACAAATCATTGAACGTGCGCGACATGAAAGGCCCCAGCATTTCCGGTGAGGCCGGGCCGAGCAGATAGGGCAGGGTAAAGGCCGAGAAAATCCCAAGCACGGCAAAGGATGTGGCCACCAGAATGGAATTGCCCATGCGCGGCAAAATAATATGCACAAACACCCGGAGTGGACCTGCGCCTACATCGCGGGCGGCTTCCACGGAGCTATTGGAAATGCTGCCCAGACCAGAGGTCAGCATCAACACCGTCAGCGGCAGATTATCCCACACCAGACCAATCACCGGACCCCATGGGGTGAGATAAGGCGTCGGCAATTTCGGCAGGCCCACGGCGTTGAGCAGCACATCCACAGCACCATTGGGGCCAATGGTGCGAATCAGCGCATAGGACAAAATCACCGAGGGTACGAACATCGGAAAAATCGCCAGACCCTGAATATACCCGGCCAGTGACTTGCGCGAAAACCGCAAATACAGCGCAATCGGCAGGCTGCACACAATCAGCAGCACGGCGCAAATAGCCGTGGTCCAGAGCGTCAGTTTCAGGTTTCCGAGACTGTAGGGATCGGAAAAGAAAAACTGATACGAGGCGATGCTGAACTGCGATGTCCCGCCTTTCTCCACCCAGAGCGTGGAAATGATGCCCGCAAAAATCGGATAAATGATCAGCCAACCAACCAGCAACACCGGAATGGCAACAAGCAGGAGGCCGTTGAGCTTCCTGCCTGCTGGCATTGTGATATTGCCCGCCGTGGCAACAGAGGCGGTGTCGCTCATGATCAGCCGCGCGTCAGATTGGGTGCCACATTGCGATACCAGCCATCGTTAACAGCCGGGCTCCAGTCGCCCTGCGGGAAGGTGGGGATGCTCTTTGGCACAACGTCGGCATATTTATCGCGCAGGTCTTTGGGGAGGTAATCCCACGATACGCCCGGAAAACCACCGATTTCGGTGATCACAGCCTTCTGCATTTCATCCGTCAGCATGAAGGCTGCAAGCTTCATGGCTGCATCCTTGTTGGCGGCGTTGGTGGGAATCGTCATGCGGTTAAAATCGCCGCAGAGTGCCAGATCGGTCAGCTGCACAAGGCCTGTTGTGGACGGCAGAACGCCTTCCTTCACCGCCTTCAGCACTTGATCGGACCAGACTGGAACCATGGTCACCACGCCCTGCGCCAGAAGCTGGATGGATTGGGTATTGCCCGATGTATAGGCACCCTTTTCATACAGCGAAGGGGCCAGATCCTGAAGCAGTTTCCACGCCGGCGTCAGCGTCTGTTCGGCATAGGCAGCGGTAAAATTCTCAACGGTGAATTTCGAAGGGTCACGGCCATTGGCCTCGTGAATCGCCCGGCGCACGAAATTGCCGCCGGAGCCGCCCTTGTCGGGGCGATTGTAGATGAACTGGCCCGGATTGGCCTTGATCCATGTAACCAGATCCGCCCAAGTCTTGGGGGCCTTCTTTGGGTCCAGCTTGGTGGCGTCATAGGCCAGCAGCACTTGTGAGCCGCGATAGGGCAGGGAATAATCACCCTGAAACGCCATTGGGTTGATGTGATCGTAAAGCGGCACATTTGCCGTTTTGAAATTCACCCAGAGACCGGCCTGAATGCCACCTGCGGGCAGCTTGGTGTCGAATGCTTCAAACAGATCCACATGCGGATCAGCTTTGCTGGCAAGCGCTGCCATGGCGCGGTCGGCAATAACACGCATGCCCGAATCGGTTGCCGCATTGGTCACTTTGACGGTGATGCCGGGATTGGCTTTTTGAAAAGCCGGACGAACAATGTTGTTCCAGAAATCCAGAACATTGGAATCGGCACCGATAAAAACATCAATGACAGTGTCGGCAGCAAAACCAAGCTTTGGCAGGGCAGGCATCATCGTCAAGGCCGAGGCTGCGGCCAAAAATCCACGTCTGTTCATCAAACTCTCCGAAGGATACTTACGTCCGCCCCACGGGCGAAAATATTCCCTGAATAACTAGGGGTTTTCGATGACGTTTCGATGATCCCTTGATGACAGTTTGATGTCGTGCCCAGTGACGCCGCTTTGGAGATAAAGCGCTACAGTGAATCTTGACCTGCTGTATATGGCCCGTAAAGGTTCGCTGTCATGCCCAGCGTCACGCGCTCCATCGTCTGTACCGACTTCTTAAGGTTTTGTACCATAATGCTGATCATCGCCAGTTCTGGATGGAGTTCATGAAGCAGCGGGCCGCTCAAAACGCGCCAGAGCCGAACAGCATGCATTTGCGCACGCCCCAAAGAGCACGGCGCGGATTGTGGCTTTTTGTCGGTTTGCTGTTGTTGTTTGTTGTGGGGCTGGGGGCAACATTGCTGTTGGCCAATGGCCAGCGAAACCTGAAGCTTTTATCTCCGCGTTTTGAGCAGATGTGGCCGTCTTCGACACGCATTGTGTCTCAGCATAAGGATGAACCGCCGCCAGCACCGCGCGGCAAGCAGATATCGCCACAGCTGATAAGCCTGCCTCCGCATATGTTCGCCATTCCGCATCTTGAGGAGTTGAGCACAATTGAGCGAACCATCCTGTTTTCCGGCAGGACATTCTGCGAAAAGCTAAATGCTGCTGGTCTGCCCAATCCCGGATGGGCGCAGAGCGCGTTTAATCCCAAGACATTTGACTGCACTGTCGATGTCGCCGTGCCAAGCTCTGATCCAGATGTCGATTCCCCGTCCTTTTTTATGGTTGTACGCGGCGATGAGGCCGGTCACATCATTCAGATTCGTTGGAAAGTCATTGAT
Source organism: Rhizobium sp. (assembly GCA_003501385.1). GTDB lineage: Bacteria > Pseudomonadota > Alphaproteobacteria > Rhizobiales > Rhizobiaceae > Allorhizobium. Next base: position 15,277 of record DNPN01000150.1, read on the forward strand.
GTCAAAAACAGTCCCAAGGTCTGGGCCACGTATATCAATTCCATTGATACGCTGAAAGCTGTCAGTGGGTGGGAGGATTTCCTGCCGCAATTTGACAATATGCGGGCATTCATACCTTTCAATGAGACTCATTTTGGGCTTGGTTTCAAGCTATCGAAAGAATCATCTGGAGCCGCGCGGTATAACATCTCGCTGATGGTTGAGAACCAGCGAGAATTACCGCGCAATACGCGGGCTCTTTTGAGCGCCCGGTCCGTTCTGCCGCAAGCCCCGATTGTAGAATTGTTGTGGCCAAGGCAGATGTTGAACTAGAGTCTGTCAGGTTCAGATTGAACCAGGCAGACTCCAAATTATGCTCAGCGCCAAAATGCATAACAGCCGCCAATGCCTGTGGTTGAGGCATTGGCGGCTGTTGTCTGCGGTGATCAAGCCACAAAGGTTGGTGCTGGCAAATTCGGTACAAACCGCGCTTCATTCAGCCTTTGCGCCAGAAACTCCGTGTTCGCATCCGGCTCGTCTGCCGGATTGAGGAAGGAGATATGGTTTATCTCAAGCCCAGCCTTGTCGTGGCTGAGGATGAGTTTGGCATAGATCGTAATGTCACGGGGCTTGATTTCCAGGTCCAGCGACACTTCAGGAAGCTCGCCCCAATCGAATTTATAGTCTCCGCCAGCACCAAAATTGACGGTGCCGGGGTGGAAGTAAAGCTCTGCAGCGGACGATACAAGGTCAGAAATATTACCCAAAAAATCGAACCGCAAAAAGGAAATTAAATCGGCCGCATCTAATAAACGCAACTCTGAAGCGACTGGGCTAATAAACTCCGCTACTATTCTTTCGCGGTCTGTTGTATATTTGCATTTTTTCATGTTCCTTAGCTTAGCCGCCTCTTCTTCTTGGCGTCCGCAGCAAGCATTCGTTGAACGATTTCTGCTACGGCTCTGTAGAATATTGGTGGGATGACACTATCCACCGAGACTTGCGCAAACATGGAGCGGGCGAGGGGTGGGTCCTCAAAAATTGGAATGTCATTTTCCTGGGCGATCTCACGAATCCTGAGGGCGATCAGATCCTGACCTTTTGCAAGAACCGTGGGCGCTTCCGTTTCTTCACGAACATAACGCAGTGCCACGGCAAAGTGAGTCGGGTTGGTGATTACCATGGTGGCGCGCGGAACATTGCTCATCATGCGCCGCCGTGCCTGATCGCGCTGGGCCGATTTCTGACGGGCTTTGACAATCGGGTCACCCTGAGATTGCTTGTGTTCGTCTTTGACTTCCTGCTTCGTCATGCGCAATTCCTGATACCAGTGATAGCGCGTCCAGCCGAGGTCGATGGCGGTCAGCAGTCCGGTGGAAAACAGGATAATGACCAGCATTTCACGAACGATTTCAGAAAGTTTGACGAAAATAACCTGCGGATCGGAAAACATCGCATCAAGTGAACGGAAATATTCCTCTTTTAACGATACAAACATAATGACCGCGACAATGATGATTTTGAAAAGCGATTTTCCAAACTCGATCATACCCATGACGGAAAACAGACGGCCCAGTCCCGCTGTAATCGAGATGCGCGACGGCTGAGGTGCTATTCGGTTCAAGACAAAACTGGGCAAATGCTGCGCGAAGGATTGGGTCAGGCCAAAGGTCATAAACAGAATGAGGGCAGGCGCCAGCAGTGCCGACATTGACCAGCCAAGATGCACAAACAACGACATGACGTCCGGCCCGGTACCAATCAGCCATTGGTCCGGTTTTTCAAACAGATCTCGCAGGGTCTCTGAAATGGTAATCATGCCTTTGGGCAAAAAAAACACGAAGTAGATGTAAAACGCCAGCGTTGTCGCAAACAGAGGTGCTTCTCTGGAGATCGGCGTATTGCCTTTCTCCATCGCATCTCGAAGTTTTTTCTCCGAGGGGTCTTCTGTTTTACTCTCTTTGTCCTCGTCGTCTGCCACGTGCGGACCTCATTGGTTAAAACAGTGCGACAAACAGATGTATCCGTCGTCGCAAAACGCGCGAGGATGCGAATCAGTTTGGATTCGAGCGATGACGCCGCCATCGCTTTCGGCACAATAAAAAAAGGCCGCAAGAAACAGCTTATCGCTGTGTGCTGCGGCCTTCAATCATTTCCCCTAAAGAACGATCAATCGCTCCGGGTTGTCAACAGTCCTTATGCGGCGGCTTCGCCTTCCTTGGCGGCTTCCGTGTCCTTCAGCTGGATCTGACCGGCATTGGCCAGGCGAATGGCTTCCTGCGCCACAGCCCGTCGTGCCATAGCGATTTCGCGTGGATTGGTGCCTGCTGTGCCCGCTTGCAGATCGGATTCGATCATACGGCGTGAACGAGGACTGATGGCGGCCAACACGCATTCGCGAATTTCCATCGAAGCCCCGCGCAGCGCCATGGTGAGGATATCGCCGGAGATGTCGTTGAGAAGCAGCACGCGACTGCGCTGCGGCATAACCAGCAAATCTTCGAACAGGAAGATTTTTGGTCGAACCTTGGTGGCCGATTCCTTGCTGATCGATTCCAGCGATTCCAGCAGGGTGTCGACCTGCGGTTTTTCAAGCTCGTTCATCAGTTCGGCAACCTTGGCCGTACCCGTCGAGTTGCGGTCGGCCTCGATTTCGCCAATCAACTCAACCACGCGGTTTTCGATGATCTGGGCGGCCTGGGCGCTGACGTTTTTCAGATTGACGGTACGGTTCATGATGTCGGCACGGCGGCTATCAGGCAGCTTGATCAGCACCTTGGCACCAAAGGACGATGGCAACATGGAAAGGATGTAAGCCACGGTCTGCGGATGTTCGCGCAACAGGAAGTTGGCAATAAAGTCCGGATCGGCATCCTGCAGGCGATCCCAGATAGAGGTCTCAAACGCCTGGAATGCGGTGCGTCGTCCCAGAAGCCCGTCAACTTCTTCCGGGGTCAGGCCCTCTTCGAGAATTTCCTCAATCGCTTTGGCATTATCCATGAGGCCCGCACCTTCGGTGAACAGGTCCTCAAATTCATTGACGAGTTCAGCCAGTTCATCTGGCGGAATCGTGCGCAGTGTCTGGGCCGAGTTGATGATGCTCTGCAATTCTGCCTGGGTAAAATATTTCAGCAGCTTGCCGGCTACGCCTTTTCCCATGGCCAGCAGCACAGCTGCGGCCTTGTCGGTTGGGCTCAGGGGCTTTCCTGCTACAGGGCCGCCAAAATCGTCAAAGTCCATCATGGTCTTTCCTCTCTGACCCAATTATGAGGTCAGGACGTCTTGCTGGTCATCACTTCGATCAATTTTACACCGAATCGCGTGTCATCATTTTCTAGAACTGTAATCTCTCCGCGACCAATACGTCGACCATTTACCATGATCTCCACAGGTTCTCCGATCTTTTTATCCAGAGCAATGATGGCTCCTTCTTCAAGATTCATCAAGCCCGAGACTGGCATGCGGCTGGTCCCAAGCACAATCTGAACATCAATCGGAATGTCCATGATCAGGCCGAGATTGGCTTCCAGAGCACTGCCCGGTGCCTGTGCGGTGGAGCCAGCGTCAAAGCCGCCACCAAAACTGTTGGCGCTACCAAGATCGCTGCCGCCAAAATCGCCACCACCGAACGCTGTGTCGGCTTCAGCTCCGCCACCAAAATCGCTGTCAAAGTCCGAGAGACCGCCCGCTGCGGAATCGGTGCCAAAGTCGCCGCCCAGATCGGAGCCAAAATCCGAGCCAATGTCGGACAGCGGATCATCGCCGCCGGTTTTCAGAACGCCGCGCAGATCATCGATTGCCTGATCAAGATCGGCATCGCCCGCTGGCATCGCCAGAGCATCATCATCGCCCAGAGGTGTTTTTTTCGTAGCCATGCAATTATTATTCCTGTTGAAGCTTGCCTCAACCTGCATCGTTGGGCGTTGCAGGGAAAAAGGTCACTTGATGAGGTGACGTAGAATTTCGTTATCAGAGCTATGGGTTGATTTGATCCTGACTGTGTAATGCTCACCCGCCCGTCCAAATTCGCAGGCGTAAAGGTCCTTGCCATTGGCGCTCACATCAACGGTAATCTCCCCCTGTTCAAGAAAGGGTATAACATCGCCGGGTGCAAGTTTTGCAACGGTCATCAGCGTCAGGGATTCCAGACTGACGCGCGCCTCAAGCGTGACCTGGCTCTTGCGAACCTGGTTGGCCAGCTGTTCGGCCCATTCTTTTCGTGCCTTGGAAACCTGGTTTCTGGATTTTGGCGCTGTCACCTGGGTCTTGAGCAGGGCTTTTTGCGGAATAATCAGTGCAAATTCCGAGACGATCTTGCCCAGTTTGACGCTCATATGAATCAAGGCCGCAAATTCGTCGACATGGTCTTTGTCTGGTTTCGGCCGGTTTTCCCAATTGTGTGGGCGCTCGAAAATCGGCTCAAAGCCACCAGCTGCATTCACGCCAGAGCGCAACACATTGGCAAAGCGTTCGAACAGCATGACCGCGAGATCAAGCTCAATGTTGGACAAAGGACGCTTGATCGGTTCGGAAATAAATTCGGCCTGAGCCCCCAACAAGGTCTCCATCAGGGTGATCACAAAGCCATTGCCGCAAGCCATGACAAAATTCGGTGACCAGTTGCGAAGGGTTGTATCGGCGAGAACAAAATTATCGCCAAGACCCTCGATCAAATCGCGCATCAGGCCGCTTTTGTGGCCCAGATAACCAACTTCGATGGTCAAATTGGTTTCGCTGTGGAAAACGTCCGGTAGGAACTCGCTGTAAAGTGTTCCGAAATCCTGACAAATCTTTTCGACTGTGGCACGATCCCCCAATCCGCCGGTCAGGCGTGCAAGCAGGGTCGGTTCCAAGGTGTGTCCGGGTGTTTGGCTATTCTCAGTCATTGTCAAGCCGCCTTTTCACCGCCGCCGCCGGGATTCATCATTTCCTGCTCCACGGCGTCAATCGATGGACGTTCATAAGAGGAAATCGTCTTGCGACCGTATTCCAGTGCTACCTGCGGAACAGAACCATTCATATAAGCCAGCAATGTTTGCTTGACGATAATATAAAGGCGATGCTGCTTGGTGCGCACGATCTTGATTTGCGACGTAATGGGATTGACGACGCAATAGGACAGAAGAATGCCAAGCATGGTTCCTACCAGAGCTGCACCAATCAACTCACCTAGAACGGCTGGAGGTTCATTGATGTAGCTGAGCGCCTTGATAACCCCAAGAACCGCCGCCACGATACCGATGGCGGGAAAGCTGTCACCCACGGCAATCAACTGGTGGTAGGGCTTCATCTTGTCGTGCAGGATGGTGTTGATTTCTTCATCCATCAGCGCTTCGATTTCGTGGCTGCGGGCATTGCCGATAATGATCAATCGAACATAGTCACAGATAAACGCTGTCAACTCTTTGTTCTTCAGCAGGTTTGGAGCCGTCTGGAAGATTGATGATTCTCCTGGATTGTCGATATGGGCTTCAATCTCGTTGCGCGACTTGGTGCGCAAATCGCGCATCAGCGAATACAGCACACCCAGAACATCAAGGTAGTTGCGTTCCTTTGGCACCTTATGGGCGAATGCCTCGCCGATCGCCTTGCCGGAGTCCTTCACCACTTTCATGGTGTTGGCCATGATGAAGGTTCCGAGGCCGGCACCACCGATAACCAGCAACTCATAGGGCTGGAACAGGCGCTCTATCGGGCCGTGCTCCGCCATGAAGCCGCCGATAACACTGCCGACGATAATAACGAATCCAATAACGATGATCATGTTAGGCCTGCATCCGCACGTTTCTTTATCACAGTAATGGTTAGGTAGTCTGCCTTGCGTGAGGCTGATGGGTAGGCTTAGTCAAATAGCGATGAACGGACAGTTTCGCGCAAGTCATCCTATGTATTGGTTTGGGTCAATAAACAAACGGTCATCCACGTACCATGATGGAGGCGAGCAACCGTGACAAACCGTAGTATAACTGGCGCTTTGGCAAACGGCATGATCCCGTTCAACAAGCACTCTGCGGTGGCTGTCATGCCTGCTGGCCTTGGTGAGCACTCAAGGCTTGGAGGTAAGATTTAATGCAGTCTGGAATGTATGTATCGCTGTCGGGGCAACGCGCGCTTGATAAACGTCTTACCACCATTGCGGATAATATGGCCAACGTCAACACGGTTGGCTTCCGCTCCACCGAAGTGAAGTTTGACGATATCATTGCGCGGACGGGCAATGACATGAATGCCAAGGTTGCTTTCGTCTCTCAGGGTAATGACTATCTCAACACCCAGAGCGGCGAAATGCAGGAGACCGGCAATCCTCTGGATGTGGCGGTCAAGGGCGATGCCTGGATGTCTTTGCAAACCCCGGCGGGTCAGGTTTTGACCCGTGATGGACGCTTCAGTCTGACGACAACGGGAGAGCTTGTTTCGGTCCGTGGTTATCCGGTCATGGATATTGGTGGCGGCACAATTCAGCTCAATCCGAATGGCGGTGAGGCCAGTATCTCCAGAAATGGAACAGTTTTTCAGGATGGCAAGCAGATTGCCCAGATTGGATTGTTCACGGCCGACGTCTCCAAGGGGTATTTGCGCTACGACAACAGTGGCGTAAAAACCACGCAGACACCGCAGCCTGTTGTGGATGATGGCACCGTTGGTGTCATGCAGGGCTACGTGGAACAGTCAAATGTGAACGGTATCAGTCAGATGACGCAGCTCATTCAGGTGAGTCGTGCATTTGAAAGCATTTCCAATTCCATGAGCCAGTCCGAGACCAACATGAGCGAAGCGCTCAAGACGCTCGGTGGCAGCAAATGAGCTTGATGGGATGCCTTTGCAATGAGCAATGAGTTTACCCCGCGGATAGAGCCGAATGCCAAATTGGCAGCCATGGCAGCTTTGGCAAAGCGATATGCCAAGGCCGATCATTCTGTGGCCTATGGTGGGCATGTGCGCACGATTGCCGCTGGCTATTACACCGTGAGCGGCCTGTCCAGACATTTGCATCTGGGAGATTTTGTTGCGCATCGCAGTCCAACGGGCATCCATCTTGGCGAAGTGGTTCGGGTTGAGCCCGAACTGGCCTACGTCTGCCCGATTGAGCCGGGCGAGCCCATTGCGATTGGCGATACCGTCATTCGCAAAGGGGCTTTTCGCGTGGCGGCAGATGACAGCTGGTGCGGACGCACCATCAGCGCCCTGGGTGAGCCAATTGACGGCATGGGCCCCATTGAGCAAGGGTTAATACGGCGTTCGATTTCCAACACGGCCCCCCCTTCGATGGGGCGCATGCGGGTGGAAGAAGGCTTCAGAACCGGCGTGAAGGCTGTCGATATTTTTGCGCCTCTTTGCCTCGGTCAGCGTCTTGGCGTTTTCGCAGGCTCCGGCGTTGGTAAATCCACCTTGCTGTCCATGTTGGCGCGGGCTGATGCCTTCGACAAGGTTGTCATCGCGCTGGTGGGTGAACGTGGCCGCGAAGTGCGAGAATTTATCGAAGATACGATGGGCGACAACATGTCCAAGACCGTCGCCGTGGTCGCCACCAGCGATGAAAGCCCGATGTTGCGTAAAATGGCACCGCTGACGGCCATCACCATTGCCGAGCATTTCCGCGATCAGGGCGACAATGTGTTGTTTATTGCCGACAGTATTACCCGCTTTGCCCACGCCATTCGCGAAGTGGCAACAGCCGCTGGCGAGCCTCCGATTGCACGCGGCTTTCCGGCGTCGGTGTTTACCGAGCTGCCGCGCCTGCTGGAGCGTGCGGGTCCGGGCGAGGAGGGAACGGGGACAATTACCGCGATTATCTCCATTCTCGTGGATGGCGACAATCACAATGATCCGATTGCAGACTCGACGCGCGGGATTCTGGACGGCCACCTTGTGCTGGACCGTAGTTTGGCCGACGAGGGGCGTTACCCGCCGATCAATCCACTGTCTTCCATCTCGCGTCTGGCCCGCAAGGCCTGGACGCCAGATCAGGAAAAGCTCGTCTCCCGTTTGAAAACCCTCGTGCATCGCTATGAGGAAACCCGCGATCTGCGTTTGATCGGCGGCTACCGTGCTGGCAGTGATCCGGATCTCGATATGGCGATCAAGCAGGTTCCGGTTCTGTATGAAGTTTTGAAACAAACACCCTCGGATCTGCCCGTCCACGATGCTTATGCCGACCTCGCCAACGCCTTGAAGGCCGCCAATAGTTCAGGAAACAACAATGCAAGAAGAGCCTGATCTGCACGACACTGATGCCGATGAACCTGTTGCGCCGCCACAGCGGTTCCGGTTGCCATCGTTCCTTGTGGACCGAATACTGGCCGTCACAGGTGTTTGTCTGGCCTTTGGGTCAGCGGTATTCCCATGGTACGTGTTTTTGAACCCCGACAAATTCGGTTTCGGCAGTGATTCGATGGATAACACCCGCGATCTCTCGCTGCTTCAGGCCCGTAACGTTTTCAGCGTATCGCCGCTGGCCTTGGTGTCGAAGGACAAGAGCGACCAAAAGCCACCGGCGGATCTGGACACGATCAACACGGCCACCATCTCCAATGTCGGGCGTGAAGTCAAGGATGCCAAGCCGGCCAAGATGGAACAGCCGTTTCCCGGCGCAGATGCGTTCCGGCTCTTGCATGTTGCCAATGGCCGCGCCCTGATCGAAGACGCCTCCGGTATGTTTATGGTCAAGGTTGGTTCGATTTTGCCAGACAACAGCAAGGTTGCCGTGCTGGAAAAACGCGACGGAAAATGGGTGATTGTGACCACCTCCGGGGCCATCTACAAAAATCAGTAGAGCCTGTTTGTCAGGTTGTTGAAACGCCGCAAATCCTTGCGGCGTTTTTTATGTTTTGGCTGCGTGTAGCCGCTTGTCTGCGATCCGCTCATTTCACAAAAAGATACCTCTTGCGTTTCTTGAGATGATGCCGGAAGCTCAAATTTAAATAATTGTATTTTAATGATTATTTCTTGGTGTGTGTCGATTTTTCTGACAACTTGGCTGCCTCATTCGAGACGCTTCAAATTCTCCTAAAACTGCGGCGTTTTCCGTAAGTCCCACGCAAGATTACCGGCCTAATCTCCAGACTGTAAATTGGAGAAAAACCTATGCAACCGATACAACTTTTTGACTTGGCATCACGGCAGGCTAAATGGCTTTCGCTGCGTCAGGAAGTCGTTGCCAGCAACATCGCCAATGCCAATACGCCGAAATTTGTTGCGAAGGACATTACGCCCTTCAAAGCTGTGCTGGACAATAGCCAACAACTTGGCATGGCCCGGACCGATCCCAATCATTTCGCCGACAACGAGCTTGCGTCCGGTCTGAACGTTGAGGTGCGTGATGCACCTCTCAACGATGAGATTGGCCGTCAGGTATCGGGCAACTCCGTATCGCTGGCGGATGAAATGACGAAGATGGGTCAGATCCGGGGCCAGCACGAACTCAACACCAGCCTCGTCAGTAGTTTTAATCGCATGATGCTGATGACTGTAAAGAGGTAAACCATGGACCCAGTAACTGCTACCGATCCGCTCTTGGCTGCGATGAAAATCGCTGGCGGCGGACTTGATGTTCAATCCACGCGACTGCGGATTGTGTCAGAAAATATTGCCAACGCCCAGAGCACGGGTGATACACCCGGCGCTGATCCCTATCGCCGCAAAACCATTACCTTTGGTTCGGCTGTTGATCGCGCCACCGGTGCTGATGTCGTCAAGGTTAAAAAGCTGGGTTACGACAAATCGAATTTCACCGAGGCCTATGATCCCAGCAATCCGGCTGCGAATTCAAAGGGCTATGTGAAAATGCCCAACGTCAATGTCCTGATCGAAATGGCGGACATGCGCGAGGCGAACCGCTCCTATGAAGCCAATCTCCAGTCTGTGAGACAGAGCAGAGATCTGATTTCTTCCACCCTTGACCTGTTGAAGAGCTCACAATGATCGATTCCATTAGCAAAATCAGCTCGCTGACCAAGTCGAGCGCCATGGATGGGGTCGGCACGGAAAGCTCCGCAACAGCCTCTCTTTCAGGCAGCATTCCTGCCATGGGTCTGCAGGGCGTGACCAAGGCGGATACAACGCCGGGCACAGCCACAGGCATGGGCTTTGGCGAGATTGTCGGCGGCATGATGACGGACGCCATCAAAAGTTTGAAGACAGCCGAAACCAATGCAGTTGGTGGCATGCTGGGCAAAGTCAGTACCCGCGACGTGGTGGATTCCATGATGACAGCGGAACGGTCTTTGCAAACGGCCATCACCCTGCGCGACAAGATTGTATCGGCCTACCTCGATATAACCAAGATGCAGATTTAACCCTTAGAGCATTTCCGTGTTTCATGGAAACGCATAAATGCTCTAACTCTTTGTTTTAACGCATTTCTGAACGCAAAATCGCTGTGCGCTTTTGCTGGAAATGCTCTAAGGGAAACGTAGCACATGAGAGCTCTTGCAATTGCCGCCACCGGCATGAACGCCCAGCAGACCAATCTGGAGGTGATCTCGAACAACATCGCCAATATCAACACGACAGGCTTCAAGAAGTCCCGTGCTGAGTTTTCAGATTTGCTGTATCAAAGCGAGAAGGCCGTCGGCATTGCAAACCGTGCCAATCAGTCTGCAGTGCCTGAAGGGGCCAATATTGGTCTTGGTGTTCAGACTGCAGCCGTGCGCACGCTGGATAAACAGGGTGAGTTGACCCAGACATCCAATGAGCTTGATGTGGCGATCGTTGGTCGCGGCTACATCCAGGTCCAAAGCCCGGATGGCAACTCAACATTTTACACCCGTGCAGGTGCCTTGAACAAGGATTCGGACGGTAACCTTGTGACAACAGAAGGTTACAAGATCATTCCGAACATCACCATTCCGACCGATGCGACGGAAGTGAAGATCAGCGAGAGCGGCGAAGTTTCGGTTTTGCAGGGTAGCTCCTCGACCTACACAACGCTGGGTCAGCTGGAAACATCGGCCTTTGTCAATCCGGTCGGCTTGAAGGCCATTGGTAACAACTTGTTCCAGGAAACGGCATCGTCTGGCACTCCCATCAATGGCGTGCCGGGTGATGCGGGATACGGATACCTCAAGCAGGGTTATCTTGAATCGTCCAACGTCGATTCTGTGGCAGAAATCACCAGTCTGATTTCTGCGCAGCGCGCCTACGAGATGAATTCCAAGGTCATCACCACTGCAGATGAGATGGCGCAGATCGTCAGTAAAAACTTGAAGTAAACATCAAAGGGGCAGACATGATGTTTCGCCGAATAAACAGAATGTTCAGTGCGACAGGGATGGCTATTCTGGCCGTGGTGATAGCATTTGTCACCATGTCCCCTGTGATGGCCGCGGATCGTTTTGCGGTTGTCCCCAGGGACACCATTTATCCCGGCGAGCCGATTGATGAAGCTCGACTTGAGGTGGTGCCGGTAACCAATCCAAATCTGGGAGGTGGTTACGCATCTCAGATCTCCGAGGTCTCTGGCATGCTCAGCACCAAAACGTTGTTGCCGGGCAGAACAATACCGATGACAGCGTTGAAAAAGCCTTATGCGGTAACGCGGGGATCCAAGCTGCGTCTGGTGGTGAATGTGGGGAACCTCACGATCTCTGCGGGAGGCAGCCCAATGGACGATGCCAATATTGGCGACGTGATCCGCGTCCGTAATCTCGACTCCGGTCAGATCGTCAACGGCACGGTTATGGCAGATGGCACTGTGCAGGTGATGGCAAAATGAATATCCGATTTTCTCTTTTCACGGTTCTGACGGCCATGGCAATTGCCATGGCTGGTCCGGTTTTTGCGCAAGGCTCGCGCATCAAAGATATTGCTTCGCTCCAGGCTGGTCGCGACAACCAGCTGATTGGCTATGGTCTTGTGGTCGGTCTTCAGGGCACGGGTGACAGCTTGCGTTCATCGCCGTTTACCGATCAGTCCATGCGCGCCATGCTTCAAAATCTGGGCATCTCGACACAAGGCGGCCAATCGTCGGCCAAAAACGTGGCAGCCGTGATGGTGACGGCCACGCTGCCACCCTTTGCAAGCCCCGGCAGTCGCATTGATGCCACCGTCAGTTCTTTGGGCGATTCCACATCTCTTCGTGGCGGTACACTGGTGATGACCTCGCTGTCGGGTGCCGATGGTCAGATTTACGCTGTGACGCAAGGCTCGGTCGTTGTGTCGGGCTTCACCGCGCAGGGTCAGGCAGCAACCGTGACGGAAGGGGTGACTACATCCGGGCGTGTGCCCAATGGTGCCATTATTGAGCGTGAACTGCCATCCAAGTTCAAGGATTCAGCCAATCTTGTGCTGCAATTGCGCAATCCGGATTTTTCGACAGCGCTTGGCATGACACGCCGCATCAACAATTACGCTGCCGCCACCTATGGTGCGCCGATTGCCGAAGCGCGCGACAGCCAGGAAGTGGTGATTCAGAAGCCGCGCACGGCGGATCTGACGCAATTGATGGCGGATATTGAAAATCTTGTGGTGGATACGGATACGCCTGCCAAGGTGGTGATCAACGAGCGGACGGGAACAATTGTGATTGGTGCCGATGTCCGCGTTTCCAAGGTTGCCGTAAGTTATGGAACGCTGACCGTTCAGGTCAACGAGACGCCGCAGGTTGTTCAGCCGCTGCCATTCTCGAATGGTCAGACGGCAATACAGCCTCAGACCGATATCAGCGCGCAGCAGACCGGTGGCAAGGTTGCCATCGTCGAAGGTCCGGATCTGCGCACGCTGGTGGCCGGTCTTAACAATATCGGCGTTAAACCCGATGGCATCATCGCCATTCTGCAGGGCATCAAGTCCGCAGGGGCACTACAAGCGGAGCTCGTTTTGCAATGATGTTCTCCACCACGTTTAATCGAGGTTCAGGTCTTCTTGGTGCCGCTGTTTTGGCCTGCGGGTTTTTGACGCTTTCCGTCTTGCCCGGCAGCGCCCAAAGCGCCACCACCGGGAATGCCGGTGCGCAGAGCGCTGCATCCAGGGGCAATGGTCAGGGCGGCTTGCCCGCAGCCAATGCCGGGTTGGATGAAATCCAACGCTTTTGCACCAATATTGCCGATCAAGCGCGAGATCAGCGCTATCTGCTGCAAAAGCAGGATCTGGAAAAGCTGCAAACAGAAGTCAATGATCGCATCAAAACGCTGGAAGCGCGCAAAGCTGAATACCAGGACTGGCTGGCGCGCCGGAACGAATTCATGCAGCGCGCTGAATCGAACGTGATCGACATCTACAAGAATATGAAACCGGATGCAGCAGGACCGCAACTGGAAAAAATCAACCCCATGCTCGCGGCCGCCATCATCATGAAGCTACCGGCCAAGCAGTCGAGTTTGATTCTCAGCGAAATGGCACCCGACAAGGTTGCTACAATCGCAGGCATTATGGCCAGCGCTGCTAATCCTAATACCTCAAAGGACCCTTCATGATAAAGCGCAGCGCCGTGGTATTTCTCGCCGCCGTTCTCAGCGGATGTGGAAATCAGACCCTCAAGGAAGTTGGCAACGCGCCTGCCTTGAGCCCGGTTGGTAGCGGGCTGCGGTACAGTCAGGCACCGCAACTTGCAAGCTATCCAAAACAGAGCAAGGCGGTCAGCAATGGCTATTCCCTGTGGAGTGACAGTCAATCTGCCCTGTTCAAAGATTCGCGCGCGATCAATGTCGGCGATCTGCTGACCGTTAATATCTCAATTGCCGACAAGGCCAAATTCAAGAATGACACGTCGAGAAGCCGTAAGAATTCGACGTCATTGACCTGGTCCACCGTGATCAATCTGTTCGGGCTCAAGCCACCGGATTCCTCGGGCGATCTGAGCACGGATTCCAACTCCAGCTCAGATGGCAAGGGTTCGGTTGATCGTTCTGAAACCCTGACCTTGATGGTGGCAGCGGTTGTCACCAGCATTCTGGAAAACGGTAATCTGTTGATCAGCGGTTCGCAGGAAGTGCGCGTCAATCAGGAAGTTCGTATTCTGAATGTTGCCGGTATTGTTCGGCCACAGGATGTGGATTCCAAGAACACGATTTCCTATGAGAAGATCGCCGAGGCGCGCATTTCTTACGGTGGTAAAGGCAGGCTCACAGAAATGCAGCAACCGCCTGTTGGCCAGCAGGTCGTGGACATGTTCTCGCCCTTCTGATCCGATGCCGTACATATCGCGTAATACGAAGATTCATTGAAAATGACTCTTCGTATTCCATTTTCGAATACCTCAAGCCCATGATGCATTTGAGATATTCGAAAATCCTTCAAGGCGAGGATGCGTCAGCATCTTCGAGCTTTGGTATAATGGGTTTGGCGCTGGCCTTCATCCGTGCGGATTGAGGCCGGTGCCAACGAAAAAGACAGAGGATTGCCGCGAGCCGTGCTCGAGGGCAGTGCAAGACACGGCACGACAAACGACGGGAAAATGTGATGTCAGACCCCTTAGCCCTTGAAGGCCCAAAGAAAAAGGGATTGCCCATTGTGCTGATTACGGCAATCGCTGGCCTGACCGTGTTGGGCGGCGGCGGTGGCTGGTTGGTCGGCACCATGATTGCGCCCAAGATCAAATCGGCTAACGAGGCCCAAGAGAAGGCGGCCGCGGCAGAGGCCGCAAAAAAAGACGGCAAGGAAGGCAAGAAAGAGGGCGATAAAGCTGAGGTCGTGCCGCATATTCCCGCAGAGCCCAATGGCATTGTCCAGCTCGATCCCATTACCACCAATCTGGCCTATCCATCGGATAGCTGGGTACGCATGGAAGTGGCGCTTGTGTTTAATGGGCCGATCGATGTAAAGCTTGCGTCAGATATCCATCAGGATATCATGGCCTACATGCGCACGGTCAATCTGCAACAGATTGCGGGGCCGCGAGGGTTCAGCTATCTGAAGGATGACTTGCAGGAGCGCGTTGACCTGCGCTCCGAGGGACGGGTATCGAAGATTATGTTTAGGACGTTTGTCATCGAATGATTCGATATCTCATCTTGATTGCCGCGATGATCGCGGTGCCAGAACTGGCTCAGGCGCAGCAGTTTCCCTCGAATCTGTTTAATGCGCCGGTGGACGGTTCTGCCGCATCCTGGATTATCCGTACATTCGGGTTACTGACAGTTCTCTCTGTCGCACCCGGCATCCTGATCATGGTGACGAGCTTTCCGCGCTTCATTATTGCGTTTTCCATCCTGCGCTCCGGCATGGGGCTTTCCAGCACGCCATCCAATATGATCCTCACCAGCCTTGCGCTGTTTATGACGTTTTATGTCATGACGCCGACCATGGATCAGGCTTGGCGCGATGGTGTACGGCCATTGCTGGACAATCAGATGACCGAGGCCGAGGCCGTCGCCAAAATGGCCGAGCCGTTTCGTACATTCATGTCGGCCAACACGCGCGACAAGGATATGCGGCTGTTTATTGATTTGGCCAATGAGCGTAAACAAAACCCCGTGGTGGACGGCAAGGTGGACTACCGGGTGCTCATACCCGCCTTTATGCTGTCAGAAATTCGGCGCGGTTTTGAAATTGGCTTTCTGATCATTCTGCCATTCCTGGTCATCGATATGATTGTGTCGACAATCACGATGGCGATGGGCATGATGATGTTGCCACCAACCTCGATTTCACTCCCCTTCAAAATACTGTTCTTTGTGTTGATTGACGGGTGGAACCTTTTGGTCGGCAGTTTGGTTCGATCCTTTCATTAGAGTGTGTTAGGTTCAGATTGAACCAGACAGACTCTAAAATTCTTTGTTTTCGTTTGTCTTTTCGGGAAAATCTGGCTCCACTTTTCCTTGACAAACTCTAAACGTTTGTTTTCGCGTGCAGCCATCAGGTTCATTTTGAACCCGGTGGGCATCCGCGTTTTGTCCAAATTGATTTTTTAAAGCATCGGACAGAACAGCGGGAGCCGGTTTTTGGCACAAAGGTTCGCTGTAGAGACGAATTTTGAGCGTTTTCGCATAATGGTCCAATAAATCCCAAGTGTTACTTGCCATATTTTCCGCGACTTCAGTCTGACTTTAAGCTCTGAAATGAAGAAACCTGGTGCGCTCACCAGCACATGCGCACGCCGTTTGTTACAGCATCCATAGGCGTGGCGCATTCTTTCGCAGCAGACGCTATGCGCAAAATCTCGGGTTGAGCCATCTTTCATGCCCTCAAACGACGCTCTTGTCTCAAGCCAGAACGGCATAGACTTGGGACAATTCGAGCAATTTTGTGCATTTTTTGTAAACCATAAACCACATTAGCGGGGGTTTAGGACCGAGCCAGAGCGGTTTTTCGGTCTTTAAGATTTTTTTAACTGCTTTTTTTAAACCCCCCTTAAACACGGGGTGGTGATGTCGTTCTCAGAGGCGAGTTAATACCCAATCAGATTAACTGACATGATGTCGATCGCTTCTGCCGGTATTGAATCCGGCATGTCCCTCTTTTGTATTTTGTAACCCAAGGGACAGATATCATGACAAGCATCATGACGAATAACTCGGCTATTGGCGCACTTTCCACTTTGCGTTCAATCAGCGCTGAAATGGACAAGACCCAGAGCGCGATTTCATCAGGCTACAAGGTCAAGGACGCTTCTGACAACGCTGCCTACTGGTCGATCGCTACCACCATGCGCTCTGACAACAAGGCTATGTCTGCTGTTCAGGACGCTCTCGGCGTTGGCGCTGCCAAGACCGACACGGCCTACACAGGCATGAAAGCCGCCATTGATGTTGTCACCGACATCAAGGCCAAGCTGGTTGCCGCCCGCGAGCCTGGCGTTGACAAAGAAAAGATCAACAAGGAATTGACCGAGCTGAAGAACCAGCTGGGCTCCATTTCCAAGTCGGCTTCGTTCAACGGCGAAAACTGGCTGTACGACAACAGCAACACTGCAGGCACCACCCAGGAAATGGTTGGCTCGTTTGTTCGTGGTTCCGACGGCAATGTCTCGATCAAGACAATCTCGTTCGATACAACAACGTCCATGCTCATCAACGATGCCGCTGCTGCTGGTGGCTTGTTGACCGCTGGCACCCAGGCAACCTATGCGTCTGGTACCACCACCACGACCGGCACCTACTACCTGATTGCTTCGACGGCCGGAACCGGTTCTGGCTCGGAAGTAACGCTGTCTTCGACGACGACTGACAACCAAATCGACGGCATGGTTGCTTCCGTGGATAAGATGTTGTCGAGCATGACGGATGCTGGTGCTACCATTGGAGCAACCAAAAGTCGTATCGATACGCAATCTACCTTTGCCAAGGACTTGAGCGACACGATCGAGGTCGGCATTGGCAAGTTGGTTGATGCTGACATGAACGAAGAATCGACCAAGCTCAAGGCTCTGCAGACACAGCAGCAGCTCGGCATTCAAGCTCTGTCGATTGCCAACTCGAGTTCTGAAAGCGTGCTGTCTCTGTTCCGTTAATCGGTTGAGAGATCATCATCGGATACGAAACGGCCGGGTGAAAGCCCGGTCGTTTTTTGTTAATGAATTTTAAGTAAAAAATTAATAAAGATTTACAAAGCAATAATAAGATTATAATTTTAATGGCTGATTGCATTTAAATTAAAAATTAACTTTAATGATATTAGATGTGTTCATCAAGACGATGGATTAACTTGTCACTTAATAGTTAATAGCATGAAGCAACCTGTCGTCTGCCCGGGGGAGTGAGCCCGGAATGTCCCTTCCGTTTTTTGTCAAATAAGGGGCACGTCCTATGACAAGTATTATGACTAACAATTCGGCTATTGCAGCACTTTCTACCATGCGCTCGATTTCGCAGGACATGGAAAAGACCCAAAGTGCCATTTCATCCGGTTATAAGGTTGAAAAGGCATCCGACAATGCTGCTTACTGGTCGATTGCGACCACGATGCGGTCTGACAACAAGGCTCTCGGCGCTGTTGGCGATGCTATTGGTCTGGGTGCAGCCAAGACTGATACGGCCTACACTGGCATGAAAGCCGCGATTGATGTTGTCACCGACATCAAGGCCAAGCTGGTTGCCGCCCGCGAGCCTGGCGTTGACAAAGAAAAGATCAACAAGGAATTGGCCGAGCTGAAGAACCAGCTGGGTTCTATTTCCAAGTCGGCTTCGTTCAACGGCGAAAACTGGCTGTACGACAACAGCAACACCGCAGGCACCACCCAGGAAATGGTTG
>DNPN01000109.1:0-9803 GCA_003501385.1 Rhizobium sp.
AAGACAATTCGTGACTATATCAAACGGCAGAATGCAGACCCAAAACCGTTCGTCTGGACAAAAGCCGCCAGTGACATTTTCGCTAAGATCGCAGAAATCCCTGAACCATCTGTATGAGTCAGTGCACTAGAGTGTGTCTGGTTCAATCTGAACCTGACAGACTCTAAGGTCTCGCCGAAACGCTTTTTTGAATGTCTCTGGATGTACAGTTGTGGCGGAAATTTGCTGCTGAAGAATTTTGTAAGCAACCGCGCACATGGAGAATATACCGCCATAGGCCATGATTGGCGCGGGTTCGAAACTTTGTCGGCCCATCCACTCGGTCACAAACGGCGTCAGGGTCAACCAGAACAACAGATGCATATTGGCCCACATCACGCCCGGCTTACTCGGCTGGCCAACGTCAGCAGATGGTGATGACAATGGCCAGAACGCTATCGCTGAATGCTTCCAACCGCCCCTTGTTCATACCTTTCCCCGGTTCAAGGCCTGTCGCGCGTTAGCCCCTTGGCTTCAAGCTCACTCACATAAGCTGCAAACAGCTCATCGCCCTTTTGGCCAAGCTCGCGCAGATAAATCCAGGTGAAGATACCCGTGTCATGTCCATCGTCAAAGGCGATGCGCACCGCATAGTTGCCGGTGGCCTGCAATTGCGCAATCTGCACATTACGCTTGCCCGGCACCGTGATTTTTTGCCCCGGACCATGGCCCTGCACCTCGGCGGAGGGCGACAGCACGCGCAGCATTTCTGCGGGCAGAGCAAAGCTCTCGCCATTGTCAAACACCACCGTCAGCACACGGCGATCCTTCGATACGGTCAACTCAATGGGCCACACTTCGGTCATCACTTCATCCTGCGCTGAAAACATGCTTTATGGGGCATAACGGGCACGTGGAGAAGGTGCAAGCATCATTGCGACAGGAATATGTCAGCCATTGCTTGACGAATGCACGCTTCCCCTCCAAATACTGCATGACCAAGTGGAGGATGCCGTGGATTACAAGCCCGGTCTTTTTGACAAAGCTGACCTGATCGCCCCGACAACGCGACCAATGATTGACCCTTTTGGACGTTCCGTCACCTATCTGCGGGTTTCGGTCACGGATAGGTGTGACTTTCGCTGCACCTATTGCATGGCAGAAAACATGACCTTTCTGCCAAAAAAAGATCTGTTGACGCTGGAAGAACTAGACAGACTCTGTTCCGCCTTCATTGCCAAGGGCGTGCGCAAACTTCGCCTCACGGGCGGTGAGCCGCTGGTGCGCAAAAACATCATGTTTTTGATCCACAGTCTCTCACGCCATTTGCAAACTGGCGATCTGGAAGAGTTGACGCTGACAACAAACGGCTCACAACTTGCCCGCTATGCCAGCGAACTGGCCGATGCCGGTGTGCGGCGTATCAATGTATCGCTGGATACGCTGGACAGTGATAAATTTCACACCATCACCCGCTGGGGTGATCTTGTCCAGGTCATGCAAGGCATTGAGGCCGCGCAAGCCGCAGGAATCAAAATCAAGCTCAATGCCGTCGCACTCAAAGGCTTCAACGAGCACGAAATCCCGGAATTGTTGCGCTTTGCCCATGGGCGCGGCATGGATTTGACGCTGATTGAAACCATGCCCATGGGGGAGATCAACGAAGATCGTACCGATCAATACCTGCCCTTATCCTTGGTGCGCCAACGTCTGAGCGAGGAATTCACCCTCAATGAGCTGGAGTATCGCACAGGCGGCCCTGCCCGCTATGTTGAAGTGCAGGAAACGGGTGGTCGGCTGGGTTTCATCACGCCATTAACCCATAATTTTTGCGAGAGCTGCAACCGCGTGCGCCTGACCTGCACGGGCACGCTCTACATGTGCCTTGGCCAGAACGATGCCGCTGATCTGCGCACGGCGTTGCGCGCAAGTGACGATGATGCCTATCTCGCGGCCAGCATTGATGAAGCCATTACCCGCAAGCCGAAAGGCCATGATTTTATCATTGATCGCACCACCAGACGTCCGGCTGTCTCGCGCCATATGAGTGTGACTGGCGGTTAGCCGAAAAAGAGAGCATCTCCTTCATGGCATTGACCCGGAATATGAAAGGCGCATTGTTCATGGCCTGTGCCATGGCAAGCTTTACCATCAATGATGCGCTGGCCAAATCCGTCACCCATCTTGCGGGTGTTGGTCAAATCATGTTTCTCCGTGGGGGGCTGGCGACCCTGCTGATCTATGGTCTTGCGCGGCACGCTGGCACAACCATCTCATTGCGCTTGCTGCGGGAGCCGCTGATCATCACCCGCGTGTTGTGTGAGATTTTTGCCTCGGTCGGTTATTTGACCGCCCTTTCACTGATTCCGCTAGCCAATGCTGCCTCCATTCTTCAATCCCTGCCGCTGGCTGTCACGCTTGGAGCGGCAATATTTCTGAAACAGCCCGTAGGCTGGCGCAGGTGGTTGGCCATTCTTGCAGGCTTTTTTGGCGTGCTGATCATTATCCGACCCGGGGTTGAAGGCTTTACCCTCGCCTCGGTCTATGTCGTGGGATGCGTGTTTTTTTCCGCTACCCGCGATCTGGTCACCAGCCGGATCAATCTTGCAACGCCCACGATTGTCGTCACGTTCCTCACCGCTGCTGGCAATACCGTGGCGGGAGCGCTTCTCATTCCCATTCAAGGCGGCTGGCAACCCATATCACCCTTCACCTTCGCGGTGATTTTCTCCGCGGCGGCAATGATGCTGATCGGATATCAAAGTGTTATTCTCGCCATGCGCACGGGTGAAATATCATTTGTTGCACCCTTTCGGTATTCCAGCATGCTTTGGGCAATCGGCCTCGGCATTGTGGTGTTCCACGAATGGCCAGAGCCGATCATGCTGCTTGGCATGGCCATTGTTGTTGTCTCCGGCGTCTATACCTTCCATCGGGAACGCCTTCGGAAAATGGCAGCGTGATCATGAAGGCCTCGGAAAGCTCCTTCTCGACCCACCCACCCGGCGTGGTTCTGGCCGGTGGCCTTTCCCGCCGGATGGGCCAGAGCAAGCACACGGTCTTGCTGGCGGGCAGGCCGATGCTTGATCACGTGATTGAACAGCTGGCACCGCAAGTGAGCGCTGTCGCGATCAACTATAATGGCACTCCGCCGCGCGCAGACCTTCCGTGCTTTGCCGATACGCTGAAAGACTTCCCCGGCCCTCTCGCCGGCATTGCTGCGGCCATGCAGTTTGCGCGGACCATATCCAAGAAAACCCACGTGTTGACGGTGCCGGTGGATACGCCGTTCGTTCCCATGGATCTTCTCGCCCGTCTGCTCTCGGCCTGTGCCGCGCCAGACACAGTGGTTTTGGCACGCTCCCGTGACTGCACCCATCCGGTTATCGGGCTATGGCCTGTGCATCTGGATGCACACATTACAGAATGGCTGACAGCCCCCAAAAATCGGAAACTTATGGTTTTCCTGCAGAGTTTGAACGTGGTGGAGGTCGAATATCCTGATATTCAGACCGCAATCGGTCCTCTCGATCCTTTTTTCAACGTCAACACGCCTGACGATCTCATTTTGGCAAACCGTTACCTCAGAGCATTAGAACCATGACGACACAGCGTATATTTGGCATTTCCGGCTGGAAAAACTCCGGCAAGACAGGGCTGACCGTGCGGTTGGTCGAAGAATTTACACGGCGGGGCTACGTTGTCTCCACCATAAAACATGCCCATCATGAATTTGACATCGATAAACCGGGAGCCGATAGCTATCGGCACCGACAGGCGGGCGCGCAGGAAGTGACCATTGTGTCCGGCACCCGGTTCGCCATCATGCATGAATTGCGTGGCGCAGAGGAGCCTGCGCTGGCCGATATCCTTCCCCGCCTTGCGCCTTGCGATCTGTTGCTGATCGAGGGCTATAAGCGGGAAACGATCCCGAAAATTGAAGTCAGACGGCTGGACGCCAGCAAGCAAACGCCTCTGGCCGATCAAGACCCGCATATTTTGGCCATTGCGGCAGATCATCCCGTGCAGGAGAGCGACATCGCGGTTTTTGATCTGGATGATACGGCCGCCATTGCCGACTTCATTGCCCAGGCAACCGGGTTGCTGCCAAAGAACTGAAGAAAAAACCGCCGAACTGCTCCGGCGGTTTCGTATTCTCAAATTTTCCCGCAAAGCTTATTGCTGAACAGGGCGAACCAGCGGCGTGACACGACGAATGGTCACACGGCGATTCTGCTGCTCTGGCCCATAGGTCATCACCTTCAGGAACTGCTCACCATAGCCTTGGGTCACCATGTTTTCCGGCGGAATACCATAAACCTGTGTGAGAACATTGGCGACAGCCTCGGCGCGACGGTCAGACAAAACCAGATTTGATTCTGCCGAACCCACCGCATCCGTATGACCTTCAATCAGGAAGGTTTCTGCCGGATTGTTGCGCAGTGCCTTGCTGATAGCATCCGCCACCTTTTTCAAAGTTCCTGCCTGATTCATGGAAATGTCCCAACTGCCGGTGGCAAAGGTGATGGTATCCAGATCGATACGACGCATCTTGTCACGAATACGGGCAGAGTTGCGCACTTCATCAATGGTGTAGACCCGCTCAACTGGCTCCACCGGCGGCTGCTCGATAAAGTCATAGTAATCACGGTTTGGCTGGCTGCCAACATCAATGATGTAGTCATTCAGCGGCACGCGCAAACGCATGGGTGGCAGGCTCTCACCCGGATCACGATAAATCACCGGACGGCTATCATCCGCGGCGTAGAGATCCGGCGAGTAGAACAGCACAATTTCCTGACCGTCTGCGGTCACACGCGACCGCTGGATCAGCTGACCATAACGATTGCGCAAGCTGACGATACGATCACCATTTTGCTTGAACACCGTCTCACGCACGCGTTGATGATCGACCTGTTCATAAACCACAGGACGACCAAACTGCTCGAAGCGACGGTTATCGTCACCCCGGACAACAATCTGCCCATCGTAATCCATCACCCGACGGTCGCCATCGAATTCGCGTCCAGCCCGCACATCTTCGGGGTAGAGGAACTGTGGCTCATGCTGCAAACGGCGACCCTGATAGCCATCAATCGATTCGATCACGATAGGTGGACGCTGGCGATTGCCGAAATACTCGCGCTGCGCCTGCATATCCGATTGCGGAACGGCATAATTCCAGTTCTGCTCAGACTGCTGACGCATGCGCCGCAGCTGATCATCCGACATGCCACGGCGCCAATTGGCATCCTTGTCGCTGTCAAGCACGGGGGCGCCATTGTTGATCGGCATAATAATCGTCTCATTCGACTGATCAGGCCGCGCGGCCAAGGCCTTCAGACGCTGTAACTCTGCGGGCGTGAGGGGTTGCTGCTGTTCTGGTGAGAACTGCGGACGTGCAGCTTCCTGCATTTGCCCAGGCGCACCCGGTTGGCCTGCCCGTCCTAGCTGACCACCTTGGCCTGCCTTGCCACCTTGGCCGGGCTGTCCACCCTGCGGTGGCTGGCCGCCATCGCGCGATTGTACGGTGTTCAGAGGTGGCATGATGGCAACGGGTGCCTTGGCATCGCCCGGTGCTGGCGGTGGCGGCACGGGAGGCTGACCATTCGGCTGAGGTGCCGGAGACTTTGACGCTGGAGCCGCTGGCGCATTCGGCTTTGCCGGGGCCAGAGAGGCAGGCGCACCAGCTGGTGCGGCTGGAGCACCGGGTTGTGGTGCTGCCGCCTTGCCCGGATCGACTGGTTTTGGTGGGGCAACGGGTTGCTCACCCACGGGTGGCTGCGGCAGCTTTGGTGCCGCATTCGGGGCTGGAGCCGCGGCAGGCGGGTTTGCAGCACCTGGAACAGGAGGCTTGCCCGCTGGATGCGCTGGTGCTTCGCCCTGCGGCGCGGTTTCCTGTGGCTTTGGCCTGCCTTGCACTGGCGCTTCGCTAGCGGGAGCCTGCTCCGTCTTTGGCGGATGTGCTTCACCCTTGTTGGGCGCTACAGGCGCTGGCTCTGGTGCTTGCGGTGCAGCCTTGTTGATAGGTGGCTGCTCCTTTGCCGGTGCCGGAGGCTTCGGCGCGGGGGCTTCCGCTGGCTTTTCAACAGGTGGTTTTGGCGGTGCAGGCGGCTTTTCAGCCTCAACTGGACGCGGCTTCGCTGCTGGCGCTTCCTGCGGTGGAGCTGCCTCGTGCGCAGGTTTCACCGGAGCTGGCTTCTCGGCTTGCGGTGCCACAGGGGCTGGCTTTGGCGGCGGCGGCTCTACATGCTTCGGCTCGGCCTTTGGAGGCTCAGGTGCTCTCTGCGGTGGTGGCTCAGGCGGCCACGGGGCTGGCTTTTCCTCATGAGGCTTTGGCGGCTCGGGCTTCTCTTCGTGGGGCTTTGGGGGTTCGGGTTTTTTGCCCTCATTCTCATGCTTTTTTTTCAGCAGCAGAGCCGGATCTTCCTGCCCTTCCGCAGGAGCCGTTTGCGCTTGCGCCAATTGGAGACCCTGCACGCCCGCAGGCTGCAAAACAGCATGACCATCGAGCATAGTACCGGCTGACATCGCTCTTGTCTTGGAAACAATATCTTCACCGTTCGAAGTGGCAATTGAAGTATTGGTTGCAGCCAATGCCTGCCCAGCCGCCAGACTTGCAATGGCGATAAGCACCGATGCTGTTATTTCAATTTTTCCAGCCATAGACATTTCCTCACAAGCAAGGCTTTTTCGCCTCGCATTCTTGGATGTTACATGCGCGTAACACTGCGCATGCACCTCAAATTTCTGGCACAAAGATGACGAGACCGCACTGAACCGTCCGTGAACAATACATTCAGAAAAAATGACATCCGGGAATGCTTCACTTTAGCAGTTGCAATTTATGCAAAAACGGCAAAACTGAAAAATGGTTCCGGTCAAAACAACAAGGAATTTTCTGGCACCTCGCCATCGTGACAATCCCAACATCCGATGGCATCCAACAGAGAGGATCTCATGCGTATTTCAAACCGTTTTCTCGCCGCTGCTTCCATTGCTGCCCTGTCGCTGTTTGCGGGAAGTGCGATGGCGGAAGAAAAGCTTATCATCGCCTCGGAAGGCGCTTACCCGCCTTTCAACACGCTTGGAACTGATGGCACGCTTTCCGGCTTCGATATCGATATTGCCAAGGCGCTGTGCACCGAAATGAAGGTGACCTGCACCTTCGTTGCCAATGATTGGGATGGTCTGATTCCCGGCCTGCAAGCCAAGAAATTCGATGCCATTGTCGCATCCATGTCGATCACGCCCGAGCGCCTGCAGAAGGTGGACTTCTCCAAGAAGTATTACAACACACCTCCGGCCATTGCCGTTCCGAAAGATTCGAAGATCACCAGCGTTGATCAGTTCAAGGGCAAGACCATTGGTGCCCAGTCTGCAACGACTCACGCCAATTATGCTGAAAAACACATTTCCGGCGCTGAGCTGAAGCTGTACCCAACCGCCGACGAATACAAGCTGGACATCAGCAACGGTCGTATTGACGGCGTTATCGATGACATCGTGGTGCTGACGGAGTGGACAAAGAGCGATGCCGGCGCTTGTTGCAAGATCCTCACCAAACTGCCGGTTGACATTGCCATCAACGGTCCCGGTGCGGGCATTGCCGTGCGCAAGGGCGAAACAGCGCTTGCTGATCGCTTTTCCAAGGCGATTGCGGCGATTCGCGCCAACGGCACCTATAAGAAAATCAACGAGAAGTATTTCTCGTTCGACGTTTACGGCGACGAATAAATCTGGTTAAGAGCATTTCCAGGGAAAGTCGATACCGGTTTCCCGTCCGGAAATGCGTAAAAAGCAAGAGATTATAACGCTTTGGCGGGCGCAAATGCACCCGCCAAAGATTTTAACCCAACAAAAAGCGGCAAAGACCGTGCGGGGAATTGGCTAAATGAGCGGACTGGTTTCCGCACTCGGCGCTCTATGGGCGTTCGTTTCGCAGATTTTTGATCCATTTTGTGGCAGTTTCGGCGTTTTTACGCTTTTTGCCTCGAACACATTGCTGGCCTGTGGCAGTGCTGGCTGGGGTGATGCAATCGGCTTTGGCTTCAAGGTCACGATTTCGCTCGCCTGCGCAACTCTGCCTGTCGGCTTGTTGATCGGTTTCCTGATTGCACTTTCGGCCCAAAGTCAGGAAAAGCTGCTGCGGCGCTCTGCTGCGATTTACACCACGATTTTTCGCGGATTGCCGGAATTGCTGACGCTGTTTATCGTCTACTATGGCCTGCAAATTTTCGTGCAAGCAGCGCTGGCGGCGATTGGCTTTCAGGAACACGTCGAAATCAACGCCTTTGTCGCAGGCATGATTGCCTTGAGCTTTGTGTTTTCATCCTATTGCGCCGAAGTGCTGCAATCGGCCTTCAAGGCCATTCCCAATGGGCAATATGAGGCCGGTGCGGCTATTGGCCTGTCGAAAACCAAAACCATGGTGCTGGTGATTCTGCCGCAATTGATTCGCATTGCCTTGCCGGGGATCGTCAATCTCTGGATGAACCTGTTGAAAGATACGGCCCTTGTGTCTGTGGTGGGCCTCACAGACATTATTCGCCAGACGGGCGTGGCAGCCCGAATCACCAAGGAAGCCTTCCTGTTTTATTCAGTTGCCTGCGTGCTCTATCTCGTTCTGGCCATTCTATCTTCTATTGCCATCGGTTTTATTGACCGCTGGACAAAGCGCGCCGGGGTCAGCCGATGAGCTATTCGCAGGACCTTATTCCCCCACGCCCTGCCCCGCCTGCTGTTCACCCGGGTTTAAATCCGGCGAGAACATTCGGCATTCTGCTGATGCTGGTTTGGATTGCCCTAGGTATCGGCTTGGCGGCCACCATGGTCATCAATTGGGATCAGGATAAATTCGTTAAATACGGCCCCAGAATCGTGAGCGGCCTTGGCACCACGCTGATCATCGTGGCTGTATCGATTTGTGTTGGTGCAGTATTTTCCGTGCCCATCGCCATTGGACGCATGTCCAAAAACCGAATCGCCAACGTGCTGACCTTTGCCTATGTCTATGTGTTTCGTGGCACACCGCTGCTGGCTCAGGTTTTTATGATTTATTATGGGCTGGGCGGCTTCAAAAGCGCATTTGAAGAGGTCGATCTCTGGTGGTTTTTCCGCGATGCATGGTATTGCGGGGTTCTCGCCCTCAGCTTGAACACCGCAGCCTATCAGGCAGAAATTCTGCGTGGTGCCATCAACAGCGTTCCCCGCGGCCAGCATGAGGGCGCAGCCTCGCTTGGACTGTCCCGCAGCGTCACATTTTGGAAAATCATCGTGCCACAAGCCTTGATTGTCGGACTTCGTCCCTATGGCAATGAAATCATCCTAATGGTCAAGGCGTCTGCAATTCTGGCGATTATTACCGTTCTCGACTTGATAGGCCAAACGCGCTATGCATTTTCGCGCACCTTTGATTATCAGGCCTATCTCTGGGCGGCGATTTTCTACCTCATCATCGTGGAAACGCTCCGCCATGTCTGGGCTGCCATTGAGCGCACCCTGACGCGCCATCTGAAACGTTAGCAGCACTCTTACTGCCTCGCTGCTAACATCATGTTTTCATAATAATTTTTCTGATTGTGACAGTTTTGTTAAGCCTCGATTAAGCCTCTCATGGAACCATTGCTCTATCGGCCAACCGATTTTGAGCGATCCCGTTTCAACCTCCGTTGTGCCGCTATCACGTGGGATTGAGAGCGAGGTTACCATGAACGAAGACATGGAAATGATGCTGAAAGGCTATGGCCTGACAACCGCACAAATTCTCTACCGCATGCCGGATCACCCAACCCTGCTGCAAACCTATCTTTCGCAGCACTATG
>DNPN01000109.1:10036-11249 GCA_003501385.1 Rhizobium sp.
CAACCCTGCTGCAAACCTATCTTTGGCAGCACTATGATCTGGCACCCGATTTTCCCGAAATGCAGAGTTTTCTGAAATTCTGGCAGGAAAAGCTGGATGGACCATTGCACTCGGTGCGCTATGTCCACCGCAAACTGATTGCTGCCAATGAGTGGCGGGCACTGAAGGGCGAGTTTATTCTGCACTGAAGTGATGTTGCCAAACGGGCTTTGAGCCGATATTCCCTCGGATTAAGTGCTGCTTTGCAGCGATCACTCGAGGGTTCTGCCATGGCAAAGATTGATGAAGAAAAGCTGTCCGAGGCCTATAATCGGGCCTTGGCGCTTGAAAAAGCGGGCGAGATCGATGCCGCCGTCAAAGCCTATGAAGAAGTGCTTGAGATAGACCCTGAGGACCATGGTGGCGCTGCTGTGCGCATTGCATCACTCGGTCGTGGTGAAACCCCATCGCGCGCCTCAGATGCCTATGTGGAAACGCTGTTTGATCAACACGCCGAAGACTTTGAGGATATTCTGGTTGAGCAGCTCGGCTATGCCGTGCCGGTGATCGTGCGCCAGCGCTTGCAGGAGCTGGGGCTTGGCCCATTCAAGCGCATGCTCGATCTGGGTTGTGGAACGGGCCTGACCGGCGGCACACTGCGTGACATGGTGGACGACATCACGGGCATCGACCTTTCGGAAAACATGGTTGAGATTGCCCACGAGAAAGATCTCTACGACACGCTCTACGTGGCCGAAGTGGAAGACTTCCTCGAAGACAATGATGAAGAGCTGTTTGATCTTGTAACCGCCACCGATGTACTGCCCTATCTTGGCGCGCTGGAGCCGCTGTTTTTTGGCGTGTCAGAAAATCTGGCGCTGAATGGCATCTTCGCGTTTTCATCCGAGACCATGGGCGAGGATGTGCCCTACAAGGTTGGGCCGCACCAGCGCTTTGTGCATGCGCAAACCTATATCCGCGAGCGTTTGGCTGCCACTGGATTTGAGGTTCTGGAAGTCACAGACATCAATGTTCGGATGCAAGATGGCGAGCCTTCTCCCGGCCATCTGGTCATCGCCCAGCTGAAAACACTGAACTAGAGTCTGTCAGGTTCAGATTGAACCAGATAAACTCTAGATTCTTTTGTTTTCAGATCGGAAGAGCACACGTCTGAACTCCAGTCACCGATGTATCTCGTATGCCGTCTTCTGCTTGAAAAAACACATGCACCGAT
>DNPN01000044.1:0-24313 GCA_003501385.1 Rhizobium sp.
TTCCATCCTCGTTGGTTACAGGCGCCCCTGATTCTGTCGCACATTCAAGCCCTTGGCAACCAGCACCCATTCAAACGTCCAGCAGGAGATTGACCATGACGGACCTCACAGGAAAACTCGCGATTGTCACCGGTGGCGCGCGTGGACAGGGCGAGGCAGAGGTCCGTCTGCTCGCCTTGAAGGGCGCTTCCGTGATCATCGCCGATGTTCTGGTGGACGAAGGCAAGGCGCTTGCGGATGCACTGGAGGCAGAAGGCCGGCAGGTTCGTTTTATCCAGCTGGATGTTACCAATCCGGCCAGCTGGGGCGATGTGGCGGAACTGGCCCGCACATGGTGTGGCCGCATTGATATTCTTGTCAACAATGCAGGCATTATCAACCGGACGCTCGTGGAAACCACCTCGCTTGAAGCGTGGGAGCGGGTGCTCAAGGTCAACCTCACGGGCGCATTTCTCGGCATTCAGGCGGTCAGCGAGTTGATGGGCGAGACAGGTGGCGGGGCCATCGTCAATATTTCGTCCAACAGCGGTTTGTCCGGCCATTATGATCCGGCCTACACGGCCAGCAAATGGGGCCTACGGGGCTTGACCCGCAGTGCCGCCATGGAACTGGCCCCCAAGGGTATTCGCGTCAATGCCGTCTGCCCCGGGCTTGTTGTCACCGGATTGAACGCGAGCAGCCCCCATCTCAAGCCGATGATTGACATCACGCCGATGAAACGCAGTGGCAAGCCGGAGGAAATCGCCGAACTGGTGCTGTTTTTGGCCACGGACGCATCAAGTTTTATCACCGGCGAGGATTTTGTCATCGACGGTGGCTTCACGGCAGGGGCGGCCTACCGCCGCGTGGCAACAGAAACAGGCATCTTTCGGGAATGAGCACGTCATTTAACCCAGTGGAAAATGACAGGCCACGCTACGGTTATCAGTCTTTGGAGCCAATGGCGGACGGATCTGACTGCAAATGTCTCGCGCCACAGGACAGCGGGTGGAGAATTTACATCCCGAGGGCGGATTAAGCGGACTCGGGATTTCACCTTTCAGCAGAATACGCTCTTGGTGTCCTCGCCGGCTGGGCTGCGGAATGGCAGACAGCAGCGCCTGCGTATAAGGATGGCTTGGGTTGGCGTAGAGATCATCCGTCTCGCCAATTTCGACGATTGAACCGAGATACATCACCGCAACACGGGTCGAGACTTGCCGCACCACGGCCAGATCGTGGGCGATAAACACATAAGTGAGGTTTAGCTTTTCGCGCAAATCACTGAAGAGATTGACGATTTGCGCCTGCACCGAAACATCCAGCGCCGATACCGGCTCATCGGCGACAATCACCTTTGGCTCAATTGCCAACGCGCGGGCAATACCAATACGCTGGCGCTGACCGCCGGAAAACTCGTGCGGATAGCGATCAAGATATTCCCGGCGCAGACCCACGAGGTCCATCAACTCCGCCAGCCGATCTTCGATGGCGGAACCTTCACGGATTTTGTGCACTTTAAGCACTTCGCCCAGCACATCGCGAATTTTACGGCGGGGATTGAGCGAGGCAGAGGGATCTTGAAAAATCATCTGCATTTTACGGCGAACCCTTAACAGAGCCGGCCCTTCTGCCTTGGTGATCATATCACCGTCAAATTCAAGACCACCATCTGTGATGTCGTAAAGCCGCGTCAGACAGCGGCCCAGGGTGGATTTTCCACTGCCGGATTCTCCCACCAACCCGAGAGTTTCACCAGTGAAAACCTCAAGACTAATCTTATCCACGGCATGAAGCGTGCGCCCAGAGCCGGGGCGGATGGTTTTGCCCACGGTGAAATTCTTGGTCAGCGCATGGGCCGCCAGAAGGGGCTTTTGAGTGTCGGGCATGCTCATGCAAGCTCCTCTAAAGGCAAAACAGTTTGGCGCAGCAGGTCCCGTTCCCGTGCATCGAGAACGCACAGGCAGGCTTGTTCCTGTTGACGGCGAAGCGGCGGGTGGGTGCCACAGGCGGGACTTGCAAAATCACAGCGGGGTGCAAAACCACAGCCATCGGAAATCATATTGGGTGTCGGCGGCATGCCGGGAATGGATTTGAGCCGCGCCAAGCGAGGGCCTGTCAGCGGTGGGATAGAGCCCATCAGGCCCCATGTGTAGGGATGCATGGGATTGGTGAAAATCTGATCAGTTGGGCCGCGTTCTACAATGCGCCCCGCATACATCACCGCCACCTGATCGGCCACTTCGGCGACAACGCCCATATCATGGGTGATGAGGATGATGGCCGAGCCAAAATCCTTGCGCAGCCGCAACAATAGGTCCAGCACTTGCGCTTGCACGGTGACATCCAACGCCGTTGTTGGCTCATCGGCCACCAGCAAAGCCGGATTGCACGACAGCGCCATGGCAATCACCGC
This sequence comes from Rhizobium sp., assembly GCA_003501385.1. Taxonomy (GTDB): domain Bacteria; phylum Pseudomonadota; class Alphaproteobacteria; order Rhizobiales; family Rhizobiaceae; genus Allorhizobium. The sequence goes on from DNPN01000044.1 coordinate 2,396, forward strand.
CCGTTGGCGCATGCCGCCGGAGAGTTGGTGTGGATAGCGATCTACCGCTTCACCGGGATTGGAAAGGCCAACTTCCCCCAAAAGCTCAATGGCACGTAAGCGGGCAGCACGCGCCGAGATATTTTCATGCGCTCGGATTTGCTCGGCAATTTGCCAACCAACGGTATAGACGGGCGTGAGGGCGGTCATCGGGTCCTGCGAGATCAGGCCGATTTCCTTGCCGCGAATGCGGCGCATCTGTTGGGCCGACATTTCCATAATGCGCTTGCCGCGAAAGGCAACGGCACCATCGACCTTGGTGGTTTTGGGATCATGCAGCCCCAGCAGCGATAGCAATGTCACGGACTTGCCAGAGCCGGATTCCCCGACAATCGACAGGATTTCACCTTCACGCACAGTAAACGACACATCACGGACGGATTTGACCATGCCACGATCCGTGGCGAAGGAAACCGACAGGCCGTTGACATCGAGAAGGACAGGTTTTTCAACAGCACTCATGGCTTAACTCCCTCTCACGCGCGGATCGATCAACACATAGACAACGTCCACCACCGCATTGGCGAGCACGACGAAAAATGAGGCATAGATCACGGTACCAAGAATGACGGGAAGGTCGAGATTCAAAAGGGCCTGATAGGTCAGGCGACCAACCCCGTTCAAGCCGAACACCACTTCTGTCAGCAGGGCCGAGCCACCGACCAAGGCACCGAAATCAAGGCCAAACATGGTGACAAAGGCAATCAACGAGGTGCGAAGCGCATGGCGCAGCATCACACGGGCGGGGCTTAAGCCCTTGGCGCGGGCGGTGCGGATAAAATCTTCCTGATAGGCTTCCACCAGATTGGCACGCAGCACCCGGCCATAGATGCCGATGTAGAGAGCCGCCAGAGTGATCCATGGAATGATCAGGGTTTTGAACCAGCCAACGGGATCGGAAAACAGCGGCTTATAGCCCAATGATGGCACCCAGGAGAACAGCCAGGTATCGTGAAACCGGCTTTGGGACAGCAGGTTCATCACCTCGCCCAGCCAGTAGACAGGCATGGACACGCCAATCAACGCCAACACCATCAGGCCACGGTCAATCACCGTGTCGCGGGTCATGGCGGCCACCACACCAACAAAAACGGCACCCAATACCCACAAGACTGCTGCCCCTGCAACCAGAGACAGCGTAACAGGAGCAGCTTCCGCCACCTGTGGTGCCACGCGCATACCGCGATTGACGTAGGATGCAAGGTCCTGCGTCACAAACAACCGCTTCATCATGATCACGTATTGCACTGGAAGCGCGCGATCAAAGCCGAATTCCTTGCGGATGGTTTCTACGGTTTCAGGCGATGCATTGCGCCCGGCAATGCGGGCGGCGGGGTCGGCCCCCGGCGTGGCAAAGAAAATCAGAAACACCAAAGCGGAAATGCCGAACAGAACGAAAATCATCTGGGCAAGACGCTGAAGAATGGCAACACTCATAACACGCTCCTCATACCAAAGCTCGAAGATGCTGACGCATCCTCGCTTTGAAGGAATTTCGAATATCTCAAATGCATCAGGAGCTTGAGATATTCGAAAATGGAATGCGAAGAATCATTTTCAATGACGCTTCGCATCAGATGACTTTTGTGCGTGGATCAAGCGCATCACGCACGCTATCGCCCAGCACATTCAGCGCCAGCACGGTCAGCACAATGGCAATGCCCGGAGCCAGCGCCACAATGGGGCGGGTGTAGAGCAGACCTTGCCCATCTTGAATGATCGTTCCCCAGCTCGCATCCGGGGCCTGAACACCAATGGAGAGAAAGGACAGCGAGGATTCGGTGATGATGTTCAACGCCATCATCAACGGCACAAACACAATGAGCAGAGTGGAGATGTTTGGCAGAATATCTTTCAGCAGAATGCGCCAGCGCGGAATGCCAAGGCCAATGGCGGCCAGCACAAACTCGCTGTTTTTGAGCGCGAGTACTTTGCCGCGTACGGGCCGGGCGACGTAAGGCACGTAGATGATGCCGATAATGCCAATGGGCAGCAGCAGACTGTTGGAATTGATCTCAACCGGACCAATGGTGATGCCTTGCGATATCAGCACGATAGAGAGCGAAATCGCTAGCAGATAGACCGGAAAAGCCCAGAGAATATCGAGAATGCGCGACAGGATCATATCCGTGGCACCGCCGAAAAAGCCAGCGCAAATGCCAATCAAGGCTGCTAACGCCAGACAGATGACGGTTGCCGATGCTGAAATCAGCAGAGAATTGCGGCCGCCATACAGCAGCCGTGCTGCCACATCGCGGCCTTGGGTATCGGCACCCAGTACATATTGCCGCTCCCCTGTTGGGCCGATGGGGGTTACACCCAATCCCAACCCCTCGGTGGAAGGCTGCATGACTTTGATACGCTTGCCATCGAGCATGATTTTGCCACTCAGATTGGAGCGGAAGGGGTCGGTTTGCGAGACATAGCTGGCATAAAGCGGTGCTGCCAAGCTGGAACAGATGATCAGCAGCAGCATGACCACGGCAGCAATGGCGGAACGGTCACGGCGCAAAATCCGCCATGCACGTTGCCATGGGCTGGAACCGGCTGTCGGTTTTGGCACCTCGGCAGGCATGGCCGATGTGGCTATACCTTCGGACAGGTCTGTCATGTCATATCCTTCAATGGCGCGTTCGTTTTTTGGAAGGGCGGCGCAGGAGCGCCACCCGTTTTGTTGGCAAGCCTCACTCTCGACGTTTCGTCATCCTCGGGCTTGTCCCGAGGATCTGCGAATGGGAGACAATGTCATTGATGCCAATTCTGAAATTGAACGGCAGCAGATGCTCGGCGGAAAACCGAGCATGACGTTGGAGACTTTGGCAAGCGTTGTCAGCAGTGAGGCGGCACATGGGGGCCGCCCTTTTGGGTAACAGGACTATTTCACCCAGGACTGCGACATCACCCAACGGTTCTGCTTGTTGAACAGGTAATTACCAAGCCGGGCCGAGGTGAAGTTGACGCTCTTGGGCGTAAACAGCGGGGCCAAAGGGGCCTGCTCCATATAGGCCTTGTCAATCTTGGACCAGTTGGCATTGGCTGAATCCGGATTGGTCACGGCCAGAGCCATGGTATCCTGCATCTGCTTGTCCAGATCCTTGTTGCAATAGCCCGCGATGTTGATGGAGGAATCGCTACCGGGATGGATGCTATCGCAAGAGAGCAGCACGTTGATAAAGTCCGAGGCCGCCGGATAATCCATATACCATTGCGAGACGCTGATCTGCACATTGTTGTTGGTGTTCTGAATGTAGGTGAACTGGATGTTGGAGGAGATGGCCTTCATCGACGCATCATAGCCAAGCTCACTCAACAGGCTCTGCACGTAGGTGCCAATGCCACGGCCAACGGCTGTGTCTTCGGCAATCACCGTTACCTTCTGGCCCGCTGTGCCGCTTTCCTTGATCAAGGCCTTGGCCTTGTCCATATCCGGCTCACTCCAGCTTTCGCCGGGTTTTTTGGTGTAGAGGCAGCTTGGTGCAAAACCGGGGAAATCAGGCGGCAGGATCTGGCAGGTCGGCGTGCCCAGCACGTCGCCGCCGTAAAGGCCAACAACGGCATCACGGTCCAGCGCGTAGTTCACGGCCTGGCGCACCTTTATGTTGTTGAACGGTGGCAGATTGGTGTTCATCGGCAGATACCAGAAGGCTGCCAGCGGATCGATATGCATCTGCTTGGCATATTTCGAGCCCAGTTCTGGCAGGCGGTCCGTGGGTGGTGGGTCAAACATCCAATCCACCTGACCATTCTGGATGGCGTTGATGGTGGCTTCTTCCGTCATGCCGAATTTGTAGTCGATCTCGTCGACATAGCCGTCTGGCTGGGCGTCTGCGCTCCACTCCTTGAAATGCGGATTGCGCTTCAGCACCATTTTTTCATTGGGGTTGTAGCTCTCGATCATATAGGGGCCGGTGGCGGGAAGCGGCGTGGTGCCAGCATCCTTGGCAGGCGCATCGGCAGGCAGAATGCTGGCATGGGGAACGGCCAGCTTATCAAAAAATTCCGAATCCGGGGCCACCAGATGGATGGTCACCGTGCCTGCCGCATCATCGGCAATCACGCCGCCATCCAGCGTGCAGGTTGCACCATTGGCAATGCACTTATCAGCACCAACAAAACCGTTGTAGAAGCTGCCGGTGGTGGGACCATTGACCTTGAAAATACGCTGGAACGAGGCAAGCACATCCGATGGCTTCAGCTCCTGGCCGGTGGAAAACATGATGCCTTTGCGGATTTTGAACACATAGGTCTTGCCGCCATCCTGCGGCTCTGGAATAGCTTCGGCAATATCAGGAACGATTTTGAAGCCTTCGGTGCCTGCTGCCTGTTTGAACTTGACCAGACCGTCATTGGTCATCTGGAAAATCTGCCAGAACTGGCCGGTATAGTTGATGGCAGTGTCCAGCGTGCCTGCGGCGGCCACGGCGGAGAGCACCATGGTGCCACCGCGATGTTTAGCCATCAGATCCGCCCGCTCATCGGCATGAGCAACGCCGGTGAGCACTGTGTGGGCCAGCAGGCAACCCATCAGCAGGGATGCCTTCTTTCTTGAGAATGTCGTTAAACCAATCGTCATGATGTTGTCGTTCCCTTTGTTATTGTTGGGTGGTGAGCGGCCCGTTCAGGCCGCTTTGATGTCTAGAAAACCCTGCACAACAACCATGCAGGCTTCTCTTTCTTCAACATGCGGCATGTGGCTGGAATTGCCGAAGATGTGCCAGCGCACATCCGGAATTTCATCGGCATAGGGCTGCACGCAGGCTTCGGTGGCCTCGTCAAACCGACCGGAAATCAGCAGAGTCGGGACGTTGATGGTGGAAAGACGGCCCTCAATGGTCCAGTCTTTCATGGTGCCAATCACGTGAAACTCGTTGGGACCATTCATGGTGTGATACACGGTTGGGTCCGCTGCAATCGCATCAAAGGTGCGCTGCACTTCCGGCGGCATGGGCACAATGCGGCACACATGGCGCTGGTTAAAGACATCGCTGGCCTCGACATAGTCTGCACTGTCGGTGGTGCCCGCCTGCTCGTGTTTCAACAGCGTGGCCTGAACCTCGGGCGGCAGAGCCTCGCGCAGACGGTTGGCCTCTGCTACCCAGGTTTTCAGCGAGGCGGGTGAATTGGCAATCACCAGCGCTTTCAACCCTTCCGGCTGATCAACGGAAAATTCCGCGCCCAGCATGCCGCCCCAGGATTGACCCAGCAGGCAGTATCCGTCTCGAATGCCAAGATGGTCAATCAGGTTGTGCAGCTCGGCCTTGAAGAAATCGACAGTCCAGAAATCGCCACCTTTGTCCGGCAGGTGCGTGGACTTGCCATTGCCGACCTGATCATAATGAATGACGGCACGGCCCGTGGCGGCAATATCTTTGAAACTATCGACATAATCATGGGTGCAGCCGGGGCCACCATGGGCAACAATGAGCGGCGGCTTGCCGGATTTCAGATCACCAGTGATGCGATACCATGTTTGATAATCGCCATAGGGTGCAAAGCCTTCAAGTATCGACACTCTATCAATCTCCCTCGTTATTCTGTTGGTGGGCATTGCGTTATTTGCCTGCAAAGGCCCGGTCTTGTCGGCAGATGGCCTCTGCCGCATCTTCAATGGTCATGCCCCAATCCATGGCCACACGGCGCAACTGCCGCCATGCGTCAGCCTCGCTGTCGCTACCCCGTTGCAAAAGCTCCAGAATGGCATGAACGACGATGGGACGTTGCCTGAGCCGCGTTTCCAACGTGCGGATGTCATCGGCCTGCGCTCTCGCACCCTCATAAGCGTGCGCGGCAATCAGCAGGGCGCTGTAAGCACCCGTGGAGCCAACTGGCTTCAGAACATGGGCGTTGGAGCCTTGCGACAGTGCCCATGCGATCCGTCCCGGCGTTTCCGAGCCAATCAGCGCAATCATCGGCATGGGTGCAAAACCGGCGGGCCATGGAAATTGTCCGTCGTGGCCCATGTCGGCGTCAAAAAACACCACATCAGCGCTGGCATGCGAGTCATCCAGCTGCGGCCAAACCACGGTGACGCGAATATGCAGTGTTTCCAGTTGCCGCTTCAGGGCATCAACGGAAGGGTGGTCGCGGTGCAAAATCACGGCGTGCCAACGGGTGAGATCAGGGCGACTCTGACGTGTCATTTGATCACCGTGAAGCTGCGCTTGGATCGAGAGGTGCCAGAGGATACGGAGGGCATATCCCGATGGTGAGATCGCAGCAGATAGGGGTCGGCTTCCACCGGATGCTGGGCCTGTTGAAACACTTGATAGCAGCCAGCCTCGGTGGAAACCGCAATATGCGGGCTCAAGGCTGCATGGTGGGTTTTCCCATCAATCCTCAAGGAGCCAATTGGTGTATCAAAGGCTCTGGTTGTGACCATGGCGCGAATGGCCTCTGGCGCATCCGTGCCGGCATCTGCGACACAATCCGCGAGCACCGACACCGCCGAAAAAGCGGACACGAAGGGTGTTGTCAGACGCCGCTCCGCTCCATATCGTTTTGCCATCTGAGCTTTGAAAGGTATGTTTTCACTGGTTTCCAAGCCATCAAAGTAGACCGAGGTGGCGATATGGCCTGCCTTGGCCGCTTGGCTGAGATCCGTCAAATCTGTTTCGCATAGATTGCAGGCAACAACGGGTCGCTTGTCTTTGGCAAAATCATCATTCTCACGGCGCAGGCCATCATAGGCCTGAAGAAAGGCCATGGCGGACTGCCCAACCAGATTGCTCAAGATGAAATCCGGCCTTTTACTGCGGATTTCATCAATCAAATGATCAATGTCGGTGGCCGCCAGAGGCACAAAGCGCTCTGCAACCACCTCGCCGCCTGCGGCCTCGGTGATTTCCCGCGCAATCCGGCTGATCTCCCAGCCCCAGATGTAGTTGGAGCCAACAATGAACGGACGACGGCCAAAGCGAGGCAAAACATGCTCGAACAGTGGCAATAAATGCTGATTGGGACAGGCACCCAGATAAATGACGCTATCGCTGGCCTCATAGCCCTCATAGGGAAAAGCATACCAGAGCAAAGCACCATGGCGCTCAACAACGGGCAAAATCTCCTTACGGCTCCATGATGTGATGGAACCAATGATATGGCGACACCCTTGCTGGCGCACAGCCGCCTCGGCAAACACCGCATAGCGCTCAGCACTGCCGCCAGGATCGGCCATCACCGGCTCAATCTGAAAAGCAAAATCAGCATTTGAATTGATCTGCGCAATAGCAGTCATGGCTCCATCCACCGCCTCGCGCCCAAGGGCGGCGTATGGACCCGTGGTGGAATACAGAATGGAGACAGGAACGATATGACGGCTCATCGTGCCCTTCCCGGATCACTCAAGCTTACGGTAAGCTGCATCATGCAATCACCTGTCACTTTGGTCTCGGCGCTGCGCGGGAGACGTGAATTTTTGTCACCAAAAAACAAAAAGCCCCGATCCGTCGTCAGACGGAAATCGGGGCTTTTTTGCCGTTGGCACCAATGCCATGTTCATCTCAAACGTTACAATGAGATTAGTTTTTGGTCAATAATTATTTTGCCCATATTTTAGCCTTACAACAATATCGCTGACAGGCTTGAAAGATTGAACCAAATTCACGCTGTGCTGCACTCAAATCGCAGGCTTCCAGCCGATATTTAGAGCGACCGTTTGGGCAAAATCACTCAACATCGCCGATTTTCCACGAGGCTGAAGGCCGGTTGAGCGATACGCTTCAATGCTGCGGGCTTGATAGTCCCCGAAGGTTTCACCATCACAATGGTCTTGCTGCACCGTGCCGGAAATAAGGCAGATCCCAGCGTGATTTTTTGAGTATGCTGACCCGCTGCGGCAAAAAAGCAAGCGGTGACGACAAGTAGTGATCAAAATGCCGCTGATAGACCCAGCCGGACTGGTACCCCAGCGCTTCCGCGACCTTGAACAGTTCAATTCCTTCTTTCAATCCCTGCGCCGGCCCAGCATCGTCGTTGAAGGACACACGAGTGTTAAAGCCGAGCCGCAGTTTCGGACGAAATTGCGCGGGCAGAGGGTTGATAGGCAGATTGATGGTCATTCAATCTTCTCCATAGTCAAGCTCGCCTGCGGGGCCATCTTTGGTGCTTTGGCATTGGCAATGCCGGAGGGGATCGAATCCAAGAGCGAGACGGTATAGGGCTCCCGTGGATGATCAAAAATGTCGGCAACGGTTCCATGCTCAACAATGCGTCCGCGCTGCATCACCGAGACGGTGTGGGCAAGTTGGCGCACCAGTGCCAGATCGTGGGAGACAAACACGTAAGTGAGACCCAGATTGGCCTGAAGGGACAAGAGCACTTCGATGATCTCCGCCTGAACGGTAACATCAAGGGCAGACGTCGGCTCATCCAGCACAATCACATCCGGCTTGAGCGCCAGCGAGCGGGCAATGGCCACGCGCTGGCGCTGGCCACCCGACAAGGCACCGGGCTTGCGCGACAGCAGGTTTGCGCTCAACCCAACATTCTCCAATGCCTCCCGCACTCGTTCCGTGCGCTCAACAGAGGTGCCGATCTTGAAACGGTCGAGCGGCTCACGCACCAGTTGCTCCACCTTCCACGTCGGATCAAGGGAGGTGAAGGGATTTTGATAAACCAGTTGAAGGTGACGCCATACTGTTCGAAGCGATCCTGGTGTGCGCCCATTGACCTGCTCTCCAGCAACCATAATCGTGCCGCTGTCCGGCTCTTCAAGCCCCAACAACAGCCGGATTGTGGTTGTTTTGCCGGAGCCGGATTCGCCCACCAGCGCATGGATGGTGCCTGCGGGGACGTTGAACGAGACATCATCCACGGCCTTCAACACCTTGCCGTCCACCGTAAAGGTTTTCGACACGGCACTCACCTTGATCTGCGTTTTAGCGGTAGCGTCCGGCGTAAGATGCTGAAAGCCCGGATCGCGCAGGCGGGCATAGCGGTTCGGGTTCAGTGCGGGAACATCGGCATGCAGCTTTCTGGCATAGGCCGATGATGGCGCAGAAAACACAGATGCCGTGCTGCCGGATTCTTGCACGGTGCCATCTTTCAGCACCACCAGGGCATCGGCACGCTCGGCGGCGATGGCAAGATCGTGGGTGATGAGCAGCAGGCTGATATCCAGATCATGCTGCAAGCGTGTGAGCAAATCGAGAATCCGCTTCTGAATCGTCACATCCAGTGCCGATGTTGGCTCATCCGCCACCAGCAGTGAGGGCTGTGGCAGCACGGCCAGACCGATCAGCACCCTTTGCAACATGCCGCCAGACAATTGATGCGGATAGGAATCATAGACCCGTTTTGGATTGTCCAGCCCCACCTGTGCGAAGGTCTCCAGAATGAGCGCCTTGCGCACCGCCGGATTGGGCTCATCCAGCAATGCCGCTGCCTCTAATGCCTGTACGCCAATGGTGCGCACCGGGTTCAGAGCATTGCCGGGGTCTTGTGGAACAAAGCCAATGGCACGTCCGCGTAAAGGGCGAAACTTACGCTCAGGCAGAGCCAGCACATCCTGTCCGTCAAAGGCAATCCGGCCTTTGGCCCGCGCACCCGCAGGCAAAAGCCGCAAAACCGTGCGGGCAATGGTGGACTTGCCAGAGCCGGATTCACCAATCAAAGCGAGGCTCTTGCCGCGCCCCAGATCGAAGCCGACGTTGGTGACGACATCCTGCGCGCCATAAGAAACCGACAGGCACTCAACGCGAAGCAGCGGTGCGGCTTGTGGCAGTGCAGATGCGCTGATGCCATAGCTGGTCAGAGATTGGGTTAGTCTGTCTTGCGGAGCCATCGACTGATCCTGTTTACAGAGAGCACGGTCGCGATTGTGACGAAGGCAGGGGCATAAACCAGCCACGGCCATTTGAGATAATCCTTGCCGATGGAAATCAGCAGCCCCCAGTCGGAGGCAGGCGGGGGATCGCCATAGCCCAGAAAGGCAAGGCCCGCGATCACCAGGATCGACAACCCGAACTGCAACACGGCAAGCGGCAGCACCGAGCGCGAGGCATTGGGCAACACGTGCCGCAGCAGGATATACCAGCGTGAACCACCCAGCAGAAAGGATGCCTCCACGAACGTGGCCTGCCGGGTCTTGATCACTTCCGAGCGCATGACGCGGGCAAAGACCGCAACCGCTGACACGCCGGTGGCAATCGCAGCATTGGTTGTGTCAAACCCAAGGGCTGTCACCACAATCACCGCCAGAAGTAAGCTTGGAATGGCCAGCAACACATCCACCAGACGGGCCAGCACACTATCCACCCAGCCGCCGAGAAACCCGGCCAGAAGCCCAATCAGACCACCGGCAACAACGCCGATTACAACGGCAATCAACCCGCTGGAAACCGAAGACGCTGTGCCAAAGACGACGCGCGTATAAAGATCACGCCCCAGATGGTCGGTGCCAAACCAGTGGGCAAGGCTTGGTCCAAGCAACTTTTCGCTGGGCACACCATTGACCGGGTCATGGCTGGTAAACAGACCGGGTGCGAAGGACCAGGCAATCACCAGCGCGACGATGGCAAAGGACAGCAAAACCGTGGGCGGCAAGCGGAAAGCTCGCCATGAGGTGGCGTTGCTGCGTGATGCGGAGGAGAGGTGCGCGATCGTCATGATGTCACCGCCTTTGAAAGAGCGGGGGCGGCTTCATCCGCCGTGGTTGGGCGCGGCTTTGCGCGGCCCATCAGCTTCACACGCGGGTCAAGCAGCGGATAGACAAGATCAGCAATCAGGTTCACCAGCACAAACACCAAGGCCGCCAAAAACACGACCGCCTGCAACACAGGCAAATCCTGCGTGCTGACCGAGCGCTGCACCAGACTGCCAATGCCTGTGCGGCCAAACACAGTCTCGGTGATCAGCGAACCGCCCAACAGTTCGCCAATGGTGAGGGCGATGACGGTGATAACCGGCAACGACGATGGCTTGAGCAGGTGTTTGGTGAACAGTCGCATTTGCCCAAGACCACGACCACGCGCCACAGCCGCATATTCCTGTGCGGACTCATGATCGAGATTGGCAATCAACACCTCGGCAATCTGGGCAGACACGGGGATGCCAAGCGCCACCGCCGCGAACACCGTGGCCCAGAGGCTGTTGGGCTCTATCACCCGGAAAAAACCGAGCTGGAAGCCAAAGACATGGATCAGCACCAGACCAATCACAAAATTCGGCACCGATAGAAACAAGGATGGAAACCCGCGCAAAAACCCTTGGCCAAGGCGCTTGGGTAAAAACCGGCTACCATAAGCAATCACCGCCGCCAGCACCAAAGCTATGGCGAAGCCCACTGCTGCCAGTGTCAAGGTCGAGGGCAGAACCTCACCAATCAAGGTTGCCACCGGGCGGCTGGAGCGCATCGATAGCCCCAGATCCACAACCAAAAAATGCGACAGGGATTTCCACAACTGCACAAGCACCGGCTGATCTAGCCCCTGCGCGGCAACGATGTCCCTGATTTCATCCTCTGTGAAGCCGTTTTGCGGATCACGCAGGACACTGGTAATGGGGTCGCCGGGCAGAATGCTGACAACCACAAAGGTAAAGACATAGGTCAAAAGAATGACAACGACCGCCTGAGCAAGGCGCTTTGCGGCGTAGGTGAGGTATGCATTGCGCATGCCGGTTCCCTCCTCACGGTACGGGGTTACTTGCTTTTTGTTGCGGTGTAATAGCTGGCATAGGCAATGCCGTTATACGTCTCGCCTTTCAGCTTTGGCGATTGCACATAGATCCGCTGCACCATCTGTGTGCGCGGAATGAAATAGCCCTGTTCAAGCACATATTTTTGCAACGTGGCGAGAAGCGGTTTGCGCACCTCATCGGAGCTGGCACCGGCGATCTTGTCGCGCAGGTCGTTGAGTGTCTTGTCGCTCTCGCCCAGCGCAAACCAGTCTTCGCCATTGTTGGCATTGGTCAAGATGCTGGCGACCGTGCCGGCATCGATAAAGCTGCGCGTCACTTCATAGGCGGGCACGGCAGGGCCGCCAAATTTGACCTTTTCACCAAAGGTTACAACATCATAGGCGCGAATGGCGACTTTCCAGCCAATCTTGGCAAGCTGCTGGGCAATCAGTTCGTCAACCGATTTTGCTGTGGCAAGATAAGGATTGGAATACAGCGTGAGCGTCAACGGCTTGCCATCTTTGACGCGGATGCCGCCAGCGCCCTTGATCCAACCGGCCTCATCCAGCAGCTTTTCCGCCTTTGCGGGGTTGTAGGCCAGAAGATCACTGTTGTCCGTGACGCCCGGCACATTGCTCTGAATGAAAGAGATCGCCTCCTTCCAATCCGGCGTATAGACGGTATCGATGATTTCCTGGCGGTTGATGCCCACTTGCAGCGCCTGACGCACCCTTACATCATCATAGGGTGCAAGCTTGGTGTTGATAGCCAAGCCATTGACAAAGCCGAGATAACGCGGGGTCGCAACTTTAAAACCCTCTTTTTCAAGAGACTGCAGTTCCTGGGGCGAAGCGTTATAAGCGACATCAGCTTGACCAGACTGAACCGCGGAAACCCGCAACGATGGCTCTGACACCAGCTTGTAGGTGATCGAATCGAGAAACGCTGGCCCGGTGTGACCGACCGCTGGCGGACCCCAGTTATAATCCTCGCGCTTGACCAGCTTGACGAAATCACCTTCCTTCCAGGACTCTACCACATAGGGACCACTGCCGGAGGTTTTGCCAAGATCAGCCTGCTGGGCTGCGGATTGGGCAATCGTCTTGGGAGAGATGAGGATCGAGCCGTGATAGCCGAGCGTGGGGATAAAACCGAGTGTGGGTACCTTGAAGAAAACCTTCACGGTCGTGGCATCTAGCGCCTCAGCGCGCGCATAGGTCTTGGGGAAGAGGCCAATCGGATTAATACCATCCTTGGGGCGACCAGAATACCAGATATCAAGATTGGCAATGACAGCGGCCGCATCAAGAGCCGTACCATCGGAGAATGTCACGCCTGATTTGAGATGCAGCGTGAATTCGGTGGCCCTGTCATTCTGCTCCCAGCGCTCGGCAATCCATGGGCTGACCTTGCCATCGGCATCCACATACACCAGCTTATCCGTGACATGGCCCCATATGTGCCCCTGAAAGCTGGAGATCGCGCTGTTGTTGGGGATCCATGTCCCACCCAGTGAATCGATCAGAAACGTGATGTCTCCGCCATTTCCCGCTTGATCGGCACTTTCTGCATGGGACACGCATGCCATCGTCACCAGCGTTGCGGTGGCGAAAGCAGAGGCTGTCTTCAGCAGACGCCGCCGGGAGAGAAAAAGCAGGGGGAAACGTACGGTCATGATGCGGTCCTGTGTTTTGCCAAAAAGACTGTGATGCATAGCCTAGGCAGGACAACAGGATGCAGAAAGAGCATCCGTTCTTTTTCTACTATTTCTATGGATTAATTTGTTCAATTATGACGTGAATTTGGATCGGCTTTTTCGCATCTGTCAAAAACGACGAAGGGAGAGGTTTTTTAGCCCGTGCAATGATTGATAAAAGCAACACCAAATCAGGCAGCGTTAAAAGGATGACAGCTGATTGCCGACAGGCGGATAACAAACGCAGTTTACTTTATGGTGGCCAATATCGCCAACACGGGGCACAAGCCCCGTGTTTTGATCAAACATCAGCCTCACTCAAAGCTTTTTGTTGATATAGTCCGAGGCCTTGTCGGACGCCTTCTTAACCGTATCCTTGGCATTGCCAAGCGCCTGCTGGCCCTCGCCTTTGATCTCCTGAAGCTTGCCTTCGGCTTGCAACTTTTCGTTTCCGACGAGCTTGCCGATACCCTGCTTGGCATTGCCGGCTGCTTCGTTGGCGAGACCCGAAGCCTTGTCACTTGTGCTGCTCATGTCCTGTTCCTTTCACGTGTTGGTTAGCGAAAGGTGAACGAGCCAGGGGCTGGTTTGTTCCAAATGGCTTTCGCAGGGCGCTGCGAAAGATGCGCTCGGCTCGGCGAGGTTCTCCCGTGTTTGGTGTAGGCATCGGGTGTATTTCTTTTACTGGTATTCAAAAGAGAGAATTATTCTATAGATTCCATAGAATGAGAATTCATTATCTTCCTGCCGCACGGGCGGCGCCATAAAGTGAGCCACATTAAACTCGCTTTTCGGAGACACCCAGAATGGCTGCAGAATTTATCAGCGCAAGCTTTGCCAATGAATCCAATGATCTTCGTCCCATCCCGGATGCGCCGGTGGATCCGGAGTTTTTGCAAAGATATGCCCGTGCGCTGGATGACTATGGCTTTAACTACACCTTGATCCCATACTCCTCTGCGTCATTTGATCCCTTTACGCTGGGTGCAACCATTCTGGCGCACACAAAGAACATCAAGATCATTGTCGCGCTACGCCCCAACACCGTTTACCCAACCGTCGCCGCAAAATCATTGGCAACACTTGACCAGTTGAGCGGTGGCCGCGTTGTGGTCCATTTTATTGCAGGCGGCAACGACGAGGAACAGGCGCGTGAGGGCGATTTCCTCACCAAGGAGGAGCGCTATGAGCGCCAAGAGGAATATATCCGCATTCTCCGGCTTGCCTGGACATCAACCGAAGCCTTCGATTTCAACGGAAAATTCTATCAGTTCAAGCAGTTCCGCAGCGCTGTTCGCCCGACCAACGGCCTGATTCCGATCTCGCTGGGTGGCTCGTCAGATGCCGCCTATCGTATTGGCGGCTCACTTTGCGATATTTTTGGTCTTTGGGGAGAGCCGCTGGCCGAAACCAAACAACAGATCGAACGCATTTATGCAGAAGCCGCCAAGGCTGAACGCAAGGCCCCCCCAAGGATCTGGGTGACCTTCCGCCCGATCATTGCCGAAACCGATGAACTTGCCTGGGTAAAGGCGCACCGTATTCTGGACAGTTTGAACGAGAACCGGGAAAAGGGCCTGAGCAGATCACCCTTGTCTGCCCCTGCTCCGGCCAATGTTGGCTCGCAGCGGCTTCTTGAGATCGCCAAGCGCGGTGACGTCCATGATCGCGCCCTCTGGTATCCAACCGTTACAGCCACCAATGCCAGCGGTGCCACAACCGCACTCGTCGGCTCGCCGCGCACCATTGCCGATAGCATCCTTGATTATATCGACCTCGGGGCTGATCTGATCTCGATTCGTGGCTACGACAATTACAATGATGCCGTGGATTATGGCCGTTATGTCCTGCCGCTGGTCCGCGAAGGTATTCGTGCGCGCGAAGAAGCCAAGAGCAAGGCTGCCGCCTGACCTTGAAAGGCAGCATGACAGACACATTGCCGCCATGCTGCCCCTCACCTCTGTTTCTGATGGCCAACTGCGGCAGCAGCCTCATCTCACCTGTTGAATTCACAAGGCTTCACACCCATGGCCCATGATCAGAACCTCCTCGATGCCACTGTGCGCATCGTTGCCGCAGCAGCACCCGATGCGGATCGCAGCGGCCAATTTCCCTGGGTGGGCATTCGTGCCGTCCACAAAAGCGGGTTGCTGGAGAGCACGGTGGGCACGCGATATGGCGGTCAGGGAGCATCACTTTATGAGGCCGCCCAGATTCTGGCTGCGCTGGGGCGCGGCGACCCCTCCGTTGCGCTGATCAGCGCCATGACGATCTTCAATCATCTGGGACAGTCCTTTAAAAATCACTGGCCGGATGATCTCTACCGAAAACTGCTGGCCGAGGGAAAACAGCGCCCGCTGCTGCTGAACGCCGCGCGTGTCGAGCCAGAGCTTGGATCACCCGCCCGCGGCGGCTTGCCCGCAACCCGCGCGCGCCGCACGGCAAATGGCTGGTCGATCACGGGTCGCAAACGGTTTGTAACGGGCGCGCAGGGCCTCACGCATTTTCTGGTCTGGGCTCACACAGACGAAACCCCAACCCGGGTCGGCACCTTTGTGGTGCCCAACGGCCTGCCGGGAATTCGTATCATTGAAAATTGGAACAGTCTTGGCATGCGCGCCACCGGCTCGCATGACGTGGAGTATAGCGACGTCGAAATTCCGGCGGAAAACGTCGTGGATATCACCGGCACGGATGTTGCACAGCAGGATAACCGCAGACATGCGGCCATCACGCTTGCCTTAACGGCAATTTATCTCGGCGTCGCCGAAGCAGCACAAGCGGCATTCAACCGCTTTGTCCACGAGCGGGTGCCGACCAACCTTGGCCACGCCATTGCCCAAACAGAGCGGTTTGTAACGCTCTCCGGTGAAATCGACCTTTTGGTTGGAGGGGCGCGGCAAATTATTTTTGATGCCTTGCAATCGGGTCAAGCGGATGCCGAGCGGTTGATCCGGGCACGGCTGATCACAGGCAGGCAGTTGCGCGATGCGGTGCAGCTCGCGGTGCGCGGCATTGGCAATCCTGGTCTCAATGCAGATGTGGGACTTGAGCGTCATTTCCGCGACATTCAGGCCGTCCTGGTCCACGCACCGCAAGAAGACACATCGATATCCCTACTCGGCCGCGCCGCCTTTGGGCGCTGGGCGCACGAAGATGCAAGCGATGTGAACAATACGCCAGAGCGGCCTGCCCTCAAAACCGCCTGATCAACCGGATTTCGCTCCCTTACCCGAGACAATCTCATGACACGATACATTATTATCGGCGCAGGCGCGGTCGGCGCGAGCCTTGCTGCTCAGTTTCATACCCACGGCATATCCTATGCGCTGGTGGGTCGGGGCCAACAGATTGCCCATATTGCCACCCATGGGCTCACCTATCGTCGGCCAAAGCAAAGCCGCACTTTACGTCTCAACACATTTGATACGGACAGCCCGCCGGCCTTGAAGCCCGATGATGTGTTGCTGCTGACGGTCAAGGCGCAGGATGTGGGGGCGGCCACACAGTTCTGGGCCTGGCGGGATGTCGAAGGCGGTGGCATTGCTGCGGATTTACCCTTGGTGACGTTCCAGAACGGCCTTGCTGCCGAAGACATCGCGCTGAGGCGTTTCTCCCGCGTTTACGCAGCCAGCATTCTCATTCCGGCGCGTTTCACCGTCACAGGAGAGGTCTTGGTTGCGGGCGAGCCGGAGGTGGGTGTGGTCTCGCTTGGCCGTTACCCTGAAGGACTGGACCAAACGGCACACAGCATTGTGAGAGATTTGTCGGAGGCTGACTATCTCGTTGACGCGCGCGCCGACATTCGCCGCTGGAAAGCGGCGAAGCTGGAACACAACGTTACCAATGTCACTGAGCTGTTTGCAGGCACACCGGATGCGGTTTCAAAAGCGGCGAAAGCATTGGCCGCAGAGGCAGGCCAAGTTTTGCGCGCCGCCGGTTACGACCCCGCATCACACTCAGAGAGACAGGTCGATATTTCCGGCTGGCGCATTGCGCAAGACAGCGGCATTGAACGCGGCCAACAATCGACATGGCAAAGTTTTACGCGCGGCACATCAAGTGAAGTCGATTACCTCAACGGCGAAATCGTCAGGCTCGCACGTCTCCATGGCCGCGATGCACCCTTGAATGTAGCGTTTCAGCAAGCTGCGGCCAAACTTGAGAGGGACGGCGGAA
This sequence comes from Rhizobium sp., assembly GCA_003501385.1. Taxonomy (GTDB): domain Bacteria; phylum Pseudomonadota; class Alphaproteobacteria; order Rhizobiales; family Rhizobiaceae; genus Allorhizobium. The sequence continues at coordinate 19,923 of DNPN01000044.1, forward strand.
AGCCCGGAACGCGAAAGATCGATGATATCGCTTGAGCCATTGGCGGCAGATCACGACGCCTCTATGAGGCTAGCGCGCGTGTTTGATCCGGGAATAACGGCGGCACTTCAATGAATGTATTCTGTGATACGCCCGTATCGATAATCTCGAAAACGGCTTTTAGCATGCCATCAACATCCTGGCGCACCATTTCAATGTCGCCCCCCAACAGCGCCACAAAGGGATCCCAGTCGAAACAGCCCATTGTCGGCAGCCGATCTGCGAAACGGCCGGATGTCTTCAACCACCGCATGACACCTTCCAGAGAGATGGTCGAGTTTACAAACATTCCGCCGGGAAGCTCAGCCTCGACAACAGCCAGGATTTGCAACGCTTTTTCCGCTTTTTCCGGGGCGTATCCGCAGGTCAATATGTGGCGTTCATCGATCGGTATACCCATATCCTGATGGGCTGCCCGAAAACCACGGACGCGCTCCAACGTGTTGTGATCCGTGGCGCGACCGCCAACGAACAGAAGCGGTGCGGCTTTGCCAGTCTTGCGGTGGCAATTCTGTAGAATACGACGGGTCAATTCCCGAGCACCGGTGAAATTATCCGAAATCACCGAGGGTGCCTTTGTGCCGGGCAAATCGAGATTAATGCTGCGTGCGCCATTGGCTTCGCAAATTTCGGTGATTTTGTCCGGGTTTGTCGCACCCGTCGACACCATCCATTCGACTTGATAGGACAGCATGGTCCGTGCCGCCTCCATTTCCAGGTCTGGATCGCGGCGGGTACAGGTAATGATGGGAAACAGGCCCCGCACGCGCGCCATGGTCTCGAAGGTTTCCACAATCGAGCCAAAGTAGCGGTTGTCATATTTTGGCACGATCATGCCAATCATCTGCGATTTTTCCCGCCGCAACAGGCTCGCCTGCATATTGAGCGCATAGCCCTGCTCTTGTGCAATACGTCGGATTTTTTCAGCCAGTTGCGTGCTGATCCGTCGCTTTTTCCAGTTGCCATTCAACACAGCACTGACGGCGCTGGCCGATGTGCCTGCAAGCTCGGCCAGATCATAGATCGTGGTCTTCTTTGCGGATTTTTTCTGATTCACGCGCGCCTCCTGATGGATGCCAACTTGACATCAAAGTCAGAAGATGGCAATTGTTGCGTCATCGATTGAGCACGGTTGCGCAATCGATGAAGGTGGTTGACTTTGGAGGGTTGACCGGGGAGGCGTCCAAGCAATTCAAGATTGTGAGCGCATTGGCAAGACGCAATGCGGCCATCAATCATAAGCCCTTGCCGCTGCAAGGCTGAAACTGCTTGGACATAAAACCGGCACACGTCTCTCGACACGGTTTTTGAATTCTAGAGGAGGAAACGATGAAATTTCATTCCATGATGATGGTGTCGGTTGCCGCTGCTGCCATGTTTGCCGGTTCGGCCTTGGCGCAGGAAAAGGCGACCGTTGCGTTTTTGATGCCCGATCAGGCTTCAACCCGCTATGAAACCCACGACTATCCGGGCTTCAAGGCAGAGATGGCCAAGCTGTGCGCCAGCTGCACGGTGATTTACCAAAACGCCAATGGCGATACGGCACTTCAACAACAGCAATTCAACTCGGTCATCGCGCAAGGTGCCAAAGTGATTGTGCTGGACCCGGTGGATTCGTCCGCTGCCGCAGCTCTGGTGGAATTGGCCCAGTCTCAGGATGTCAAGGTGATTGCCTATGACCGCCCAATCCCGAAAAAGAAGGCGGATTATTACGTCTCCTTCGACAATGCTGGCATTGGCGAAGCCATTGCCAAGTCACTTGTGCAGCATCTCAAGGCCAAGGGCGTGCCGCAAGGGTCTGGCATTCTCGAAATCAACGGCTCGCCCACCGATGCTGCCGCTGGCCTGATCCGCGATGGTGTTCATAAAGGCCTGAAGGATTCTGGCTACAAGACACTGGCCGAATTCGACACGCCCGAATGGGCACCACCAAAGGCGCAGGAATGGGCCGCAGGCCAGATCACCCGTTTTGGTGCCGACATCAAGGGCGTTGTTGCCGCCAATGACGGTACAGGCGGTGGTGCCATTGCGGCCTTCAAGGCGGCTGGCGTCAATCCCGTTCCGCCCGTCACCGGCAATGATGCGACTATCGCAGCGCTTCAGCTGATTATTTCCGGCGACCAGTACAACACGATTTCCAAACCATCGGAAATTGTTGCCGCGGCGGCGGCCAAAGTCACCGTTCAGTTCCTGAAGGGTAAAAAGCCGGAAGCCAAGACAGTGCTCTATGACACCCCTTCGCAGCTGTTCATTCCGGCTGTTGTGACGGCGGAAAACATCAAGGCTGAAATCTTCGATAAGAAAATTCAGACCCCTGCCGAAGTCTGCACGGGCGAATATGCCGTTGGCTGCAAAAAGCTGGGTATCACCCAGTAATTGTTCTGATCTGTGTTCGGTCCGGCAACTGCCGGATCGGATACGACCCAACCTGAAAAGAGCGTCTCGCCATGGTGCAAAATGACCAAGCCGCCCCGAAAACGGGTGGCCCTATTCTGAAATTGGGCAATATTTCCAAGAACTTTGGTGCCGTGTCGGCGCTAACGGACATTGATCTGGAAGTCTGGCCCGGCGAAGTGGTTGCCCTTGTGGGCGATAATGGCGCGGGCAAGTCGACCTTGATCAAGGTGCTGGCAGGCGTTCACCAGCCCACTTCCGGCACTATCGAATTTTGCGGAGAGACTGTCTCGCTCGATAGCCCCAGCCGGGCGCTAGAGCTGGGCATTGCCACGGTGTTCCAAGATCTCGCCTTATGCGAAAATCTGGATGTGGTGGCCAATCTTTTCTTAGGTCATGAGCTTGCGCCTTGGAATCTTGACGAAGTGGCCATGGAAGTGCGCGCATGGACGCTTTTGAAAGAGCTGGCAGCACGGATTCCATCTGTTCGAGAACCGATTGCTTCCCTATCAGGCGGTCAACGCCAGACGGTTGCCATTGCACGCTCGTTGTTGCTTGATCCGAAAATCATCATGCTGGATGAGCCAACGGCAGCACTGGGCGTGGCGCAAACCGCCGAAGTTTTGAACCTGATCGAGCGCGTGCGCGAACGCGGACTGGGCGTGATCATCATCAGCCACAACATGGAAGATGTGCGCGCTGTGGCTGACCGCATTGTGGTGCTGCGTCTGGGCAAGAACAATGGCGTGTTTACCCCGGATGCGTCCAATCAGGAGCTGGTTGCCTCCATCACCGGAGCCACGGAAAATTCCGTCTCACGCCGCCTCAACCGCAAGACAAATACCGTTGAAACCAGCGGGAGACCCGCATGAGCAAGAATATGTCCAACCCTGAACCCAAGTCCTCCCAAGCCTTGGACCGCAGCGATGAGCGCGTCACCCACGATGATGGTGTACTTGCCATGCTGCGCAGTTTTATCAATCGGATCAAATCGGGCGATCTGGGCATGTTGCCGGTTGCCATTGGTCTGATTGTGATTTCCACCGTGTTCAGCATTCTCAATCCGATTTTTCTGGCACCCAACAATCTTGTCAATCTGCTGTTTGATTGCGCAACGGTGGGCATCATTTCCCTTGGTATTGTCTGTGTGTTGCTGCTGGGCGAGATTGATCTTTCTGTTGGCTCTATGAGTGGCCTCGCTTCGGCTATTATCGGGGTTTTATGGGTCAATTCCGGCTTGCCCGTGATTGTCGCGATTTTTGCGGCACTGGTCACCGGCGCTGCGGTGGGTGCGCTATACGCAGTGCTCTATAACCGCATGGGCATGCCAAGCTTTGTTGCCACGCTGTCTGGCCTGCTGGCCTTGCTGGGCATGCAGCTCTACATTCTTGGCCCAACGGGCAGCATCAACCTGCCCTATGCCTCACCGCTGGTTCGCTTTGGCCAGATTCTGGTGATGCCACATTGGCTGTCCTTCACGCTGGCTTTAGTGCCTGGCATTGTCATGATCGTGTTTGGTTTAGCTGTTCGCAAGCGCCGCCAAGCGGTCAATCTGTCCTCAAAGCCTTTGAGTGGATTGCTAATCAAAGCCGCTATCCTCACATTGGGCTTTGAATTTGCCGTCTACTATCTCAACCTCGGTCGCGGCGTGCCGTGGATGTTTGCGCTGTTTGTAGCGCTGGTGGTGGTGGTCAACTATGCACTCACCAAAACGCAATGGGGCCGCTCGATGTTTGCCGTGGGTGGTAATCGCGAAGCCGCACGCCGCGCAGGAATCAATGTGCGTCGCATTTACATGAGCGCATTCATGCTGTGCTCCACCCTTGCAGCGCTTGGTGGCGTGCTGTCAGCATCGCGTCTCGCATCGTCCAGCCAGCAGGCTGGCACGGGTGATGTGAACTTGAATGCCATTGCCGCAGCCGTGATTGGTGGCACCAGCCTGTTTGGCGGGCGCGGCA
>DNPN01000044.1:24576-49147 GCA_003501385.1 Rhizobium sp.
GCAGCGCCTATTCGGCCCTGCTCGGGATCATCGTCATTCAGGCGATTTCCAATGGCCTGACGCTTCTCAACCTCAGCTCATCCCTGCGTTACATGATCACCGGAGCCGTGCTGGCCATTGCCGTGATTGTGGACTCGCTTGCGCGCCGCTCTCGTGTCAGCCACGGCCGCGCCTAATAGGATTTACAAGGAGAATTTGATCATGACAGATATCATGAAAGGCAAAATTGCCGCTATCACCGGCGCTGCATCGGGCATTGGCCTGGCTTGCGCCAAAATTCTGCTGGCGGAAGGCGCAACCGTGGTGCTGATCGACCGCGCCAAGGACAAGCTGGATACGCTGTGCGCAGAATTGGGCGAGCGGGCCAAACCTTTGGTGGTGGATCTTTTGAATGGGCCAGAGGTTTCCGCCATGCTGCCGCGCATTCTGGATGTTGCGGGCGGTCTCGATATTTTCCACGCCAATGCTGGAGCCTATATTGGTGGTGCCGTGGCAGAAGGCGACCCGGATGCCTGGGACAGGATGCTGAACCTCAATATCAACGCGGCCTTCCGCTCGGTTCATGCGGTATTGCCGCATCTGATTGCGCAAAAATCCGGCGATATCCTGTTTACCAGCTCGATTGCGGGTGTGGTGCCTGTGGTGTGGGAGCCGATTTATACAGCCTCGAAATTTGCGGTTCAGGCCTTTGTGCATTCCACCCGCAGGCAGGTTTCTCAACATGGCGTGCGCGTGGGCGCGGTGCTGCCGGGTCCAGTAGTGACCGCGCTGCTCGACGACTGGCCAAAGGCCAAGATGGATGAAGCGCTGGCAAATGGCAGCCTGATGCAGCCGCAGGAAGTGGCAGAAGCCGTGCTGTTCATGCTGTCGCGTCCGCGCAATGTCACCATCCGCGATCTGGTGATAGTGCCCAACAGCGTCGATCTTTAGTGCATTTCCAGCAAAAGTGCGTCGCGGTTTTGCGTCCGGAAATGCGCCAAAATAAAGAGTTAGAGCGTTTATGTGTTTCAAGGAAACGCGGAAATGCTCTCATCGACGCTTCCCATCATTGTTCCATCTATATTTGAAGAGCATTTGCCATGACAGAAGCAGCGAACACCTCAAATCACTATATTATCGGTGTGGATGTTGGCACCGGCAGCGCCCGCGCTGGCCTGTTTGATCTCAGCGGTGCGATGAAAGCCGTTGCCAAACGCGATATTGCCCTGTTTCGCGAGGCAGGCAGCATTGCCGAGCAGTCCAGCACCGATATTTGGGAAGCCGTCTGCACCGTGGTGCGTCAGGTGGTGGCGTCGATTGATGATCCGGCGCAGGTGATCGGCCTTGGCTTCGATGCAACATGTTCTCTGGTGGTGCTGGGCGATGGCGGCAAGCCTCTTGCCGTTGGCGCTTCCGAACAAGCTGAGCGCGATATTATTGTTTGGATGGATCAACGCGCTGTCTCGCAGGCAGAAAAGATCAATGCCATTGGCCATGACGTGTTGCGCTATGTCGGCGGCAAGATTTCGCCGGAGATGGAAACGCCCAAACTGCTCTGGCTGAAGGAGAGCCGCCCCGAGACTTTCAAGAACGCCTGGCAGTTTTTTGACCTTGCCGATTTTCTCACGTGGAAGGCAACCGGCGATCTTGCCCGCTCCACCTGCACTGTCACCTGCAAGTGGACCTATCTGGCCCATGAACAAAAATGGGACCCCAGCTATTTCCATGCGATTGGGCTGGGAGAGCTTGCCGATGAAGGTTTTGGCCGGATCGGCCAATGCATTGTTGAACCCGGAACACCGCTGGGGCAAGGTCTGACAGATGCCGCCGCTGCCGCCATGGGTTTGAAGCCCGGGACGGCCGTGGCTGCGGGCATGATTGATGCCCACGCAGGCGGCATCGGAACGGTGGGCATCGGCTCAGGCCCGAAGGACAATATGGCCTACGTGTTTGGCACATCATCCTGCACCATGACCTCGACCGTCGAGCCAGTCTTTGTACCTGGCGTCTGGGGGCCCTATTACTCGGCGATGGTGCCGGGCATGTGGTTGAACGAGGGGGGCCAAAGTGCTGCCGGTGCGGCCATTGACCAGCTACTCTCATTTCACCCAGCAGCAGCAGAAGCAGCCGCCACAGCACGTGAGCGCGGCGTCGCCCTGCCGGTGCTGATGGCGCAAGCAGCAGCGGCCAAGGTCAATACCCTTTCCGATGTGGTGCAGTTGGCAAAAGGCCTGCATGTCGTGCCAGAATTCCTTGGCAACCGCGCACCATTTGCCGATCCCCACGCTCGCGCCATGATTGCTGGTCTGGGGATGGACCGGGATTTCGACAGTCTGGTGGCGCTTTACATCGCAGGCCTTTTTGGCATTGGCTATGGGCTTCGGCAAATTATCGAGACACAGGATGCATCTGGCGCATCGATTGAACGGGTGGTCATCAGCGGCGGCGCGGGCGAGAGTGATCTGGTTCGGCAGATGTTGGCCGATGCCTGCGGCAAGCCCGTGGTGGCAGCGTGCATGGATGAGCCCGTGTTGCTGGGGTCCGCTATTTTGGGCGCGGTGGCTGGAAATGCCTTTTCCGGCGTTGTCGAGGCAATGGAAGCCTTGAGTGGCGTAACAAAGACCTATGATCCGGCGGGTGGGGCGGTGGCCGATATTCATCAACAACGATACCGATATTTTACAGCACTACAACAACAGGGGCGAACACTACGAGACGTATAAATGCGCCAAACTGTATCATTGGCATTCTCAAATTGATGTTGCTGCCTTCGACAAGTTCACGTGAGACTGCATTCTCCTCAGCCTCGAGAGAAAGCTGGAAGCTGTCGACGTCATCGATTTGCTCCGAGATCGCTCTATTTTGCGGGAAAATTAGAGTCTGTCAGGTTCAGATTGAACAGCCAGACTCTAAATTCCTTGTTTTCGTTTGTCTTTTCGGGGAAACCGGATTCCACTTTTCCCTGACAAACTCTCCATACTCTGCATGATTTTCCACTTAAATTGATTCCGATTTAAGGAATTATGCAGTAAACTGTACAAAAACTGCAGTCCCACTTATCGCAGATATTTTGATGCGGGCACCGTCGCTTCTGAACGAAAGTCCCTCTGAAAGCGTAGGGGATCGGTAGCCTGATTGTTGCGACAGGCTCACGCGTCACCTCTATTTCTCACCGTTTCCTCCATGTCCAGGGCAAGACCAAGAAGGACATTGTCCGTGCCAGCAAGGCCCGATACCAACAAGCCAACGGGCATATTGGCGTCCCCCGTGCCGCAGGGCATGGATACGCCGCACCAATTGAGAAAATTGCCAATTGCAGTATTGCGCAGCGTTTTGCCATTCGTTTTGAAAAACAAGTCATCATCGGCTTCAAGCGGTGCAGTCGGCGGCGCGACATGGGCAACCGTTGGGGTGAGAATGAATTCGTTCGTGCCGATCTGGGCGCTGAAGGTTTCGATGATCTGCTGACGTCTTTGGACCAATTCAATATAATGGGGCATGGATATTGCGCCGCCGAGTCGGGTGCGGGTGGCGACGCGCTGATCCATCTGCGCAGCCTCTGGCCCGTCAAGGCGGTGGCGATGCAGCGTAAATGCCTCTGCCGCCACGATGGTGCCGTGGCTTTGCGATAACTCAAGTATCTCTCTGATCACAGGAAAAGACTGGCGGCGGATGATGGCACCTGCACGGCTCAATCGCTCCAATGTGGCCTCAAACGCGCTGATCACACCGTCTTCAACGTCATCGAAGAATATCGTTTCGGGAACAACGAAGCGGCAGCCTGCCAGTTTTTGTGGCTGGACATTGGGCTGGGTCAAGCCGCGCATGGCGGCATCCACCCAGATGGCGTCCTGTACGGTACGGCAAAGCGGACCCAGACTATCGAGCGATTTGGACAGGGGAAACACGCCGTTCATCGCATAGCGGCCCCATGTGGCCTTGTATCCAATAATGCCATTGAAGGCTGCGGGAATGCGAATGGACCCGCCCGTATCGGTGCCAATGGCCACAGGCACCAGCCCGGATGCCACGGCCACAGCCGAGCCGGAGGATGAGCCACCGGGAATGCGGGGCACATCAGAGCTTCGCGGATTGCGTGGCGTGCCGAAATGCGGATTGACGCCAAGGCCGGAAAAGGCAAATTCACTCATATTGACCTGCCCCACGCACACCATGCCAGCCTGTGCTAGAGCGGCCACAACGCTGGCATCGTTTTCGGCAGGCGGTTGAGCCGCCAACACGGTGGAGCCTGCGGTGGTGGTTATGCCTTTGAGATCAAACAGGTCTTTCCACGCAATCGGTATGCCTTCCAGCATGCCGAGGGAGCGTCCGCTGCGGATGCGGGTGGCTGCGGCATCGGCTTCCAGCATGGCCCGTTCCGGGGTCAGGCGGGTGAAGATGGTCTGATCATCATGGCTGCGGATGGCATCCAGCGTTTCCTCGGCAAGGGCGCGGGCATCCAATTGGCCGGATTGCAGCAAGACGGCAAGCTGTGCGATGGACTTGCCAGAGTGTTCAGAGGTCATGCCTGTCTCCCGTTTATTCTGCCATGAATTGCGTCCAGCGACGGACCAGATAATTGTGCTCATCCATTGTCGTATTCCACACGGCAATGCAATTGGCCCGTTGCCAATAGGAACCGCCGCTGCGTATTTGGCCAGCTGCGATGCAAACACTGCCATCTGGCCCGCAAAGATCTTCTGCGGCCGGCAAGCCGCCATACCAATAATCCCACTCGGCTTTTGAGAGATAGGCGCGGCTGTGTTCCGGGGTAGACATGTAATAGCCTTGTCTTGCCACAACAGCGCCGGGCCAGCCGGAAATCCACCAGTTCAGATAGTCATAGGCGGCATCCAGCAACCGGCCGCTCAACCCACGTGACAGGCAAAGGCCGCCATGCCATGCACGATACCCCTCAACAGGAGCCGCCTGCCGCACCGGCACACCCTGACTTTTCAAAAGGGTAACGCCGGTGGACCACATGCTTTGAATATCGGTGCGCCCATCAGCCATCAATTTGGCGGCGTCCTCGGCGGTGCGCCAAAAGCTGCGGAAAAAACCGGCGCGTTTGCGCTCACGCAAGATAGCGATCAGTTGATCAATATCTCCGACGCTCATATTGCCGATGTTTTTAAATGTCATCAGCCCTGCCGCTTCAGCCGCCAGCGCGGCATCGAAAATGCCAATGGCGGGTTCATCCACCAAGGCCACCCGCCCGGCCCATTTGTGATCCAGCAGCGCCGCCCAACTGGTCACGTCGGTCTGATGCTGGACGGCGGTGCTGCGATAGGCAAAACTATCAAAATTATGGGTCGTGGGCAGCATGGAAATCTGCCCGGTCGGATGCTCGCCCAGCGATTGATCCGGCTGCACAAACAGCTTTTTCACCGGCGCATCGCCCTGCCCAAGCCGGGCATTGGGGCCAAGGCGGCCGGTTTTGGTTAGCCCGGTAATTTCATCCCAAAGGGTGATGCGCTTGATGGAAATTGGCTGAATGGCACGCCAATACCAGACAATATCAAGGTTATGAAAACATTGGTCGTAAATATCATAAGTGTCGGGTGATTGGGCAGCTTTGTGCTGACTACTGAGGAAGTCATTGTTATCAAAGACAATATCGATGCCGAGGTCTTCTTCGGCCCGCACCCGCAGCTGTTCCAGCAGGGAAATGGCCGTGCCCAAGATGCGTAAGCGCGGACGGCCAAGGGTGTGCAGGGAGGGAGTGGGGAAAACGTGCGTGGATACCGTCATAATGCTGCAAAGGCCTCAAAAGATCGCCGGATCAGCTCCGTCTCCAAACCATCAACAATAAAGACCAGCTTTGAGCGCTGATCCGCTGATGGCCAGCCTGCCATATGCACAGGTGGATGCACAAGGTGCTGCACCCCATGAATGGCCACGGGGCGCTCTTCTCCCTCAATATTCAAAATGCCTTTGACGCGGATAACCCGTTCTCCATGGCGATTGAGCAACATGGTCAGCCAGATGCCAAAGGCTGTCCAATCCACCGGCTGGTTGTGCGTGACCACAAAGGAGCGGAAATCGGCACTGTGCGTATTTTCGCCATTCGATGGCATGAGAAGAGAATCGCAGTAAAAACCGCTTTGCGATTGAAGGCTGTCGCTGATCAGGGCGATGGTCTCATCCAGCACCGAGGCGGGGCGGAAATCTTCATCTGCGGCAGATGTCACAATGGCATCGGGGTTGAGGATTGCCAGCTGTTTCAGCAAGTGGTCATGGTCAGCGCTGTTGGCCATATCTGTTTTGGTGATCACGAGACGGTCAGCAATCACGACTTGGCGGCTGGACTCAGTGTATCGTTGCAACTGCTTAAGCCCGTTGATGGCATCCACAGTGGTAATGACATTGCCGGGGCGAAAGTGGTGACGCAGAACGGAGTCGGCTTTCAAGGTCGAGAGAATGGGAAAGGGATCGGCAAGGCCAGTGCTTTCAATCACCAAGCGCTGAAAGGCGGGCATATCGCCACGCTCACGCCGCTCATGTAGAGCGCGCAAGGCTTCAGCGAGGTCGCCGCGAATAGTGCAGCAAACGCAGCCCGATTGCAGCATGACCATATCGCCATCCACCTGCTCGACCAGATCATGATCAAGGCCAATCTCGCCAAATTCATTGATCAACACGGCGGTATCCGACAGCGCCGGATCGCTCAAAAGCCGTTTCAGTAATGTGGTTTTGCCGGAGCCGAGAAAGCCCGTGAGCAGATTAACAGGGGTGAATTGCGGAATCTCAGCCATGAGCCTGTTCCATGCGGGCAATGACAGCGGGATCAAGCGGATCACAGGGGCGACCGCAGAGTTTTTCGGCTTCCGACCACAAATGCCCAAGATCATCAATGATGGCTGTTTTTCCGGTGAGGCTGGAAAGCACGTAGGCCGAGCCTTGCCAGTCAGAGAGCGACAGGCCAAAGGCGGCCAGCACGCGGTTGGCAATGGCCACACGTTTGAGGCGCTCGCGCCTTCTGTCGCTGCGCTCACCATTGCGGGTGTAAACGCCGGGGCGGGGGGCGGCATCGGCCCAATGCTCGTTTCCGCCAATCACACCGCAGAGTGAACACATGTCATGTCTCCCATGATAATACGGGGCGGCGATTGCCGCCCCGTTTCTTATTGCTCTTACTTTTTGCGCGGAAAGCGCTTTGCGAAATCATCGGCGATTTCATTCATGGTGACAAATTTCACGCCCGGATGCTTGCTCATATGGGCAAACAAGCGCACCAGCATCATCAACACCTGCGGACGGCCTGCCACATCCGGGTGGATGGTGATGGGGAAGACGGCATAGTCCATTTCCCGATAGACCCAATCAAACTGATCGCGCCAGATCTGTTCAATATCGTGCGGATTGACGAAGCCATGGCTGTTGGGCGCCGCCTTGATGAACATCATCGGAGGCAGATCATCAAGATACCATGAGGCCGGAATTTCGATCAGGTCGGTTTCATGGCCGCGCTTCAGTGGCACCATCCAGTCCGATGGCTTTTTGGAATAGTCGATCTTGGTCCAGCTATCGCCGACGCGCACATAATAGGGCGTGAAGTCGTTGTGCATCAGGGAATGGTCGTATTTGATGCCACGTTCCAGCAGCAATTCGTTGGTAACATTGGAAAATTCCCACCATGGAGCCACATAGCCCGTGGGGCGTTTGCCGGAAAGTTTGGTGACAAGCTCAATGCACTTGTCCAGCACTTCGGTTTCCTGCTCACGGGTCATGGCAATCGGGTTTTCATGGGTATAGCCGTGAATGCCGATTTCGTGGCCTGCATCGGCAACAGCCTGCATTTGCTCGGGAAAAGTCTCGATGGAATGGCCGGGAATGAACCATGTGGTTTTGATGCCAAAGCGCTCAAACAGTTTCAACAGGCGCGGCGCGCCCACTTCGCCTGCAAACAGGCCACGGGAAATATCATCTGGCGAATCCTCACCGCCGTAAGAGCCAAGCCAACCAGCCACAGCATCCACATCAATGCCGAAGCTGCAAAAAATTTCCTTTGCCATAGTGTTTCTCCTTTTTGAATTTCTTCGAGTTAATGGGCTGGAATAACGGTGGCATCCGCTGCCTTCCACGACAGCACCACCTTTGAGCCGGGGCGAAAATTCTGGCCCTGATATTTTTCGCTATGGGCTTCGAGCGAGATCACCCGCCCATCCTCAAGGCTTGCCGACATATGGGCGATGTGGCCGACAATTTCGCTTCGGGTGATCATTGCATCAATGCCGTTGCCATCGTTGGAGGCGGCGACCTGTTCAAGACTGGTGCGCTCGGCATTGTGGGCCTCGATGGCTTCGGCGGGCACCACAAGGTTGACGTGACTGCCCAAAGAGGCCGCACCATTGGCCAGCCCACCCAAAAGGCCAACCTCGGTTTCAACGTGACGAAGATCAGCCTGTTCTGAGCGCACCTGCCCTTTGAAAATCGTGTTGCGGCCAATGAACTGTGCCACAAAAGGCGTGTTCGGCCGGGTGTAAAGCTCATAGGGCGGGCTGATCTGCTCAACCCGGCCCTTACTCATCACCACCACCCGATCCGACAGCGCCAAGGCCTCGGATTGGGCATGGGTCACAAAGATGAAGGTGACACCTAAAGTGCGTTGCAGCAGTTTCAACTCGTTCTGAATGGCTTTTCGCAGGTTGGCGTCCAGAGCGCCCAACGGCTCATCCAGCAAAAGAATATCCGGTTCAATCACCAGCCCGCGGGCCAAAGCCACCCGCTGGCGCTGGCCGCCGGAGAGCTTATCGGGCTTGCGCTCGGCAATATCCTCAATGCCCAATGTTGCCAGAATGCGCTCGACCTTTGTGTCACGCTCGCGTTTCGGCATGCCTTTGACATCCAGCCCGTAGCCGACATTGCGCCGCACACTCATGTGGGGAAACAGCGCGTAGTTTTGAAAAATCGTCGCGGTCGGACGTTGTTCGGGGGCGATGTCGTTCATCCGCTCGCCCTTGATCATCATATCGCCGGAAGAGATGCCCTCAAAGCCCGCAATCATCCGCAAGGTCGTGGTTTTTCCGCAGCCGGAGGGGCCGAGAAAGGCAATGAACTCGCCCTTTTTGACCGCAAGGCTGAATTCGCTTACAGCGGTGGTGCCGTTGTCATAAACCTTGCCGACATTGATCAGTTCGAGGTCATAAATCATCGATGCGCTCCGAGAGACTGGAAGTTTGTGACCGGAAGAGAAGCCTTCCGGCCACACTACAGCGCCGTGCGCCATATATGGCGCACAAAGGTTCGCTGTAGCTCTTTATTTTTGTTGCATAATTTTATCTTTAAACCGATTCCGGTTTAAAGAATTATGCAACGGGATCGGATCAGGCGTTCAGGAATTCATCCCACTTCTGCACCAGATGGTCGTATTCATCAGGCCACTGGTGCCAATAGGCGACGTGCTTGGCGCGCTCTTCCAGCGAGCCACCATCACGCAAATCACCTTCCTTGATGCCGCGATCTTCCTTGCCGGTCCAAGGTTTGCCCTCGTACCAGAAGCCGTATTTCTCCGGTGCCATGACATTTTTGATGTTGGTGGAGGGCGAGTAATAACCCTGTTCGGACACCGCAATGCCTGGCTCGCCCGACAGCCAATAATCGGCGTAGGCCGTAACGGCATCCTTGTTGGGGGTTCCCGCAATCATGGCGGGGCCAATGGCCCAGGCGCGGTAGCCTTCCTTTGGCACTGCATATTTGCAGGCCTTGCCTTGGGCTTTCACGGCCATCACGGCAGGTTGCCATGCATCGCACACCACCATCTCGCCAGAGGCCATCAGGTTCACCAATTCGCCGAAATCACCCCAGAGGGCGCGGAACTGTCCGTCCTTCTTCTTGGAAATCAGGAAGGCCGCCGCCTCATCAATTTCCTTGGCGCTGGGGTTGCCGGGGTTTTTGACATTGAGCAGACCCAGCGTGTTCATGGCCATGATGGCTTGGCCAAAGGCAATCAGAGGGTCGGTATTGAGGCCGGACTTGCCCTTCCATTTCTTGTCGAAAATCGCCGTCCATGTGTTGGCTTCCTCGGCGGAAAGAACGTCGGGGTTATAGCCAATCGAGTCATAGTTATAGACGGCAGGCACCATGTTCAGCGTGGTCTGGGCTTCATCGGCCCAGATCTGACCGACGATCTGGGTTTTGCGATCCCATTTATCCGATGGCTTGGTGAAAGTGTCGCGGATATTGGCCCAGTTTTTCATGGAAGCGGCTGGAATGGTCTCGACATTGTTGGTCATGACAATAGACGGCAGGCGCTCGGCGATGATTTCCCAGCAATCATAATCCTTGGAGCCAGACAGGATTTTTGTCTGTGCATCTGGGAAGGTTGCTGCCGTGCCGGAGGTGGCACCGACGCCGGAGGCCTTTTTGAAATCGGCCAGAATGCGCTCTTGCACCGTCACCGACAGGCCGATGGTGCGCAACTGCTCACTGGCCAGTTTGGAGGCTTGCGCATAGGCCTTGCCGGATGACAGAAAGGGCGAACCGGCCCCCATAGCCAGCGCGATTGCGCCGGTTGAGCGCTTCAGCAGCGAGCGACGATTAAGCTCTTTGAATGACATGTCTCTTCTCCAGTGTTGATAGGTTCCCGACATTTGTTTTGATGCCCGGTTTTTGCCGGGCTTGTTTTTGTTTCTCAGTAACGCCCCACCAGCAGGCCGCCATCCACCACCAGCACCTGTCCGGTCATGTAGCGAGCCGCATCGGAGGCGAGAAAGGCGATGACATCGGCAATGTCTTCCGGCGTGCCAAGCCGACCCATCGGGATAAATTCGGCGGCTTTTTCCGCCCCGATTGGGCCAAGCGAGTTTTCTTCAGACAGCAATTGCGCCGTGCGGATATAGCCCGGTGCAAGCCCATTGACGCGCACGCCATCGCGGGCCAGCTCTACGGCAAGGCCGCGCACCAGCCCGACAACACCCGCCTTGGCTGCGGAATAATGCACATGCTCATCCCAGCCATAGGCCACGCCCATGATGGAGGAGAGAGCGATGATCGAGCCGCTTTTACGAGCGCGCATACCGGGTGCGACTGCGCGGGCGAGACGGAAAATTCCTTTAAGATCAATGTCAAAGGTCATGTCCCATTTCTCGTCCGTCAATTGCGCAAGCGGCGTGCGGTGGGCAATGCCAGCATTGGCAACCACCACATCTATGCGACCATGGCGGGCTTCAATATCTTGCACCAGCGTGTCTGTGGCGTGGGTGGAGCGGACATCGTAAGCGTGGAACTCGGCAGAGCCACCAGCGGCGCGAATAGCCTGCGCCACCGCCTCGCCTTCATTTCTGAGAATATCCGTGACCACCACATGATCACCAAGTGCGCCAAAGGCCATGGCTGTTGCAGCACCAATGCCGATGCCGGCTCCCGTGACGATCACCACCCGCTTTGCCTGATTGTCCATGGTTTCACCCTTTCCTGTCACAGCATCACATCGCCGGAGTTTGGCCCAAGCGTTTGGCCCACAAACAGCGCCGCCTCATCGGAGGCGAGAAACGACACGTTAGAGGCCACCTCTTCCGGCTCGCCAAAGCGGCCCAAGGGCAGTTCGGCTTTCTTGGCGCTGCGCCAATCTTCAGAAAGAGCCATCACCAGCGGCGTGTTGATCGGCCCGGGGGCAACGGCATTGACCCGCACGCCGCGTGCTGACACTTCCCGCGCCAGCGCCTTGGTCATGCCAATGATGGCGGCTTTCGCGCCGGAGTAATGGACAAGCTCCACCCCGCCGATCTGGCCGAGTTGGGAGGCGATGTTGATGATCACGCCTTTGGCGTTTTCCAGCATGGAAGGCAGGACTGCGCGGGTCATGAGGAAGTTGCCGCGCACATGCACGGCAAACATCCGGTCAAAATCTGCAAGCGCCATGTTTTCCAAAAGGCTTTGGTGAACAATGCCTGCATTGTTGACCAAAAGCCCCACCGGGCCATGGGCGGAAACTGCGCTTGCGACAATGGCAGCAACATCGGTTTCACTGGAGACATCGCCCGCCGCAAAAGCTGCTTTGCCACCCGATTGTTTGATCTCCTCAGCCACCGCCTTGGCGCTGTCCAAGGAGAGGTCGTTTATCAGCACGGCATGGCCATCTTGTGCCAGCCGGAGAGCAATGGCGCGGCCAATGCCGGAGCCTGCGCCTGTGACAATGGCGGATGTGGGGGTGATCTTCATGTTACACCTCCTCCTGCACGACTATTCGTTTGGCGCGGCGCACGGACAGGCCCATCAGCACGGCATAGGTGCCCAACAGCGCAAAGGAAAACAGGGTGGTCAGCACGCCAAAGGCAAAGACATTGGGGTGCACTTCCACTGAAAACGTGCCGTAAATCGCCAGCGGCAAGGTCAGATCCCGCCCGGAAGCAAACAGGGTGCGCGAGAACTCATCATAGGACAGGGTGAAGGCAAACAGCATGGCTGAAAGCACACCCGGAAAAATCAGCGGAAAGGTGATTTTGCGAAACGTTCGCGCAGGGCTGACACCCAAAGACCAGGCGGCTTCCTCCACACTGGGATCAAAGCGATTGAAGATTGCCAGCATCACCAGAAAGGCAAAGGGGAAGGTGTAGACCACATGCAGCACAAAGGCGGTGCTCCACCAATGGCGATCAATGCCAAAGCTGTTGGCCACCAGTGCCATGCCCAACCCCACCAGCACGCCCGGCACCATCATGCCCAGAACGATGAGGTAGAACACAAAGCCGGAGCCTTTGAACCGGCTGCGAAAGGCTTGTGCCGACATGACACCCAGCACGGTCGAGACAATCATCGTCAGCCCTGCCAGCACCACGGAGCGCACCAGTGCATCATTGATGGGCAGAGGAGCCACCCGCGATGGCGCGGTGAGGCCAAACAGATGCTTGTACCAATAGACTGACCATTCAATGATTGGGAATTGTGGCCCGCCATCTGGCCCCGCCTGAAACGACAGGATCGCCAACACCACCAGAGGGCCGTAGAGAAACACCAGAAACAGGCCCGTATAAACGCCAAGGCCGAATTTGACACCGCCGGAGTTCATCTTAAAGCTCCCTTCTGAGATCAACGACGCGCAAGAGAGCCGCCACCACAAGGCCCATCAGCAGGGTGAGAACCACACCCGCTACCGCCGCAAACGCCCATTTCAACGAGCCAACCTGCGTGACAATGATATTGCCGAGCAGATTGACTTTGCGGCCTGAGAGCGCCGACGAGGTGGCAAATTCACCCAGCACCATCACCGAGACAAAGATCGAGCCAACCACAACACCGGGCATGGACATGGGCAGAATGATGGTGCGGAAAATCCGCCAGAAACTGGCCCCCAGATCCTGCGCCGCTTCAATAATGGCGGGATCAATCCGGCCCAGCATGAAGGCAATGGGGCCGACCATGAAGACGCAATAGATCTGCGTCATGCCAATAATCACCGACAATTCGGAAAACAGCAACACCTCGATGGGATGGGTGATCATGCCCAGTTTCATCAAGATAATATTGATGGCCCCTTCCTTGCCCGACATGGGCCGCCATGCCAAAACGCGGATCAGAAACGAGGTCCAGAACGGGATGACGCAGAGCACGAGAAGCACGGTTTGCAGTGTCTTGTTTTTCACAAACAGGCCCACGAAAAGCGCTGTCGGATAGCCAACCACAAGGGTTGCCGCCAGCACAATCAGCCAGATACGCACCGTGGTCCACAGTGCGCCCATATAGGTGTCGCTGGAAAAGAAGGTGATCCAGCTTTGCAGGGTTAGCGTCGGTTCGATCTTGAAGGTGGTCTGGGTCCAGAACGACACATAGACCATCATGGCCATGGGCAGCACCAGAAACAGCAGCATCCAGAGGACGCCCGGAAGCACCAGAAGTATGGTTTTGGATGGTGCTTTCGGGGCCACGCTGGCAACGGCTGGCTCATCGGTGACGATCGTGTTCATTGGGCGCGGCTCCCCTGATAAAGTGTGATGGGTGCAGCAGGATCAGGCGTAAACAAGGGCGTCATCCTTCTTCCAGACCAACGCATAGCGGCTTTGCGGCTCCAGTGTCTGGCGGCTGCGGTGGCTGAGATGGGTTTCCACCTCAAACACCGCGCCGTCATCGAGCGCGAAAAACGAGTAGACCGCAGAGCCGGTGTATTCTTCCGCCAGAAAACGACCCTCCACACGGACTTCATCGGGTTGGGCCTGTTCCGACATGGCGCGAACAGAAATGCGATCATGACGGATGGCATAAGCCGGCGAGGTGGCGGGCTGGCGCAAACCGCCCAGCGGCAAGCTGCCCACCCCGGTTATCAGTGCATCGGCCTCAATGCGGCCAGAAAACAGATTGTAGCAATTGAGAAAACGGGCCACGTCGGCAGAGATTGGGCGGCTGTAGACCACATCGGATGTGTCTTTTTGGGCAATGCGGCCACGATTCAGCACCAGAACCGTATCGCCCATCGCCAGCGCCTCGGTTTCGCTGCCGGTGACATGCAAAAAGGTGACACCACAGCGTTCGCGGATTTCGCGCAATTCATGGCGCATACGGTTGCGCAAATTGGCATCCAACGCGCCAAGCGGCTCATCCAGCAGCACCATTTTAGGCTCTGTCACCAGAGTGCGGGCCAGGGCCACACGCTGTTTTTGCCCGCCGGATATCTGCGTAACGGCACGGGTTTCAAGACCGGACAACCCGACGAGATCGATGATGCCCCGCACCCGATCGGATATCTCGCGGGTATCAGTCAGCGCATCAACCTCGCGATTGGCAAGGCCAAAGGCAATGTTTTCCTGCACGGTGAGATGAGGAAAAAGCGCAAAGTTCTGAAACACAAAGCCAATGCCACGCCGGTGCGGCGGCGTGGCATTGATTGGTTCGCCAGCAAAACGAATTGTGCCGCTCTCCAAACGCTCAAAACCCGCAATCACCCGCAGCAGGGTGGTTTTGCCGGAGCCGCTTGGCCCCAGAAGAGAAATATACTGGTTCTCGGGAAGCGACACGCTCAACCCATCCAGCGCCCGGGTATCGCCGTAGGTTTTCACAAGACCGATAAGCTCAAGCACTGATGTCACAGCGAATCCTGCCAGTTGGTGCGCTCATTCTTCTGCGTCTACGTCAGCAACTGGGCATGACGCATCGCTGGCCTCATCACTCAGATGAGGCGTGGCAGGGAGAATGAAGGGCACTTTTAAAATGTTCCGCCGCTCACGTTTCTCGTGTCGTGATGCACACAAATCATTGCATAAATGATTTTTGTATTCAATATTCTTTTTACTGTTTTTGAAGATTCAGTAGATTTTTAGGGTGAAGACTAGGTTGATTAAAAAACAACCATGGCGACACGCCCGAATAACAGGCGATAAATTAATAAAAATGCCTCTTATCTGCCAATTTCGTCGCCAACTCGCCGAAGCGGCTGACTGACCAAATGGCGCTTGGTCGACAATCCATATCTTGAATTTAGATGAATTTGTACGCAATATGCATTTTAATTCACACTATGCCTTCGATGCCGAGTCACAGTAAACAGACAGGGTACAGACCACAGGACCAACCCCGCCCCATGAACGCTACACGCACCCAACGCCGCTATGAAATTGCCGAGGAGCTTCTGCGCGCCAACATTGCGCAAGGCGTGTTGCCCAAAGGTCTGGTGCTGCTGGAAGGGCATATTGCCGAGATTTTGCAAATCTCGCGCGCGCCCGTGCAGCGTGCCCTGCAAGCGCTGGAGGCCGATGGGCTTGTGCATCGCTTCAATGGCCGAGGCTATCTTGTTGGTCCCGCTGATCATGGCATTGAGCCAGACCGACAGGATATTCGCACCCTTGGTTTGAGAGTGCCGGATGATGCCGATAATGCACTGCAAAGCCGCGCCTCGTGGGAGCGCATTTACGATTGTGTTGAAAATGACGTGGCAGACTGCGTTGTGTTTGGCCAATACCGGATGATTGAAACCGAGCTGGCCAGCCATTTTCACGTTAGCCGCACGGTGGTACGCGATGTTCTGACCCGGTTGAGCGAGCGTGGGCTGGTGCGTAAAAACCAAAGCTCGCACTGGATTGCTGGTCCGCTGACTGCGCAAACGGTCAAAGATCATTTTGTACTGCGCGGTATGTTGGAGCCGCAAGCCCTTGTGTCTGCGGCACCTTTGATTGATGAGGATGCGCTTCTGGAACTTTTGCAGCGTCTCGCCGCGCTGGAAAAGAGTGCCGGGGAGGATAGCGTTGCCGAGATGCGGGCGGTGCAGGATTGTTTTATCGAAACCTGCCTGCTGTCCGCCCCGAACGAGCGTTTGCAAGAGCTGATCCGCAACAATCTCCTGCCCGTGACCGCCATCGAGAGCCTGTTGGGCCGTTTGGGTCTGCCGGGCGATCTTGGCACCATGACCGAGCTGCGGTTGATTGTTGAGCTTTTGACCCGTGGTGCAACGGCGGCAGCTGCCGCCATGCACCAGACCCATCTGGAAGCGGCCATGAACCGCACCATCGCCCAGATGAAAATTATCGCCATTATACCGGACCCAAGCGAGATCGCCGCCTATCTGACCCGTGTTCAGGAATGATGCCTGCGATCTGCCCATAATAGCCTCAACGGGTTGGTGAAAACAGGCTGCGGATTTGGTCCATCAAAGCATGGCGTTCTTTTCGTGCCGCCAGCGCCGTTTCCATATCCACTTTGATGAAGCGGGTGGGGGTGTGCGGCTGCAATTGACCGATCAGGTCCATATCGGCTGAAATCACCGTGCCGACCATGAAATACCCACCACCGGACACGGCATCGCGGTGCAAAATAATCGGCTCCGTGCCGCCCGGCACCTGAATGGAGCCGTAAGGATAGCAACTATCGACGATATTGGACGGATCAGAACCTGCCCCAAAGGGCGGCGTGCGTGGCACAAAATCCAGCTTGCGCCCACCGCGAAAGCGATAGCCCATGCGGTCAGCTTCGGGTGCGACTTTCCACTCGTCTTCAAAGAAATTTCGGCCTGATTCTTCGGTGATCCGATCCCAATAAAGCCCCGGCAGCACGCGCAATTGCGCAGGTTGCCCCGGATGACGGCGAAGCTCTGGTGGAATTCTTTTACCTTCTTCAGTGGAGCCAGCCTCACCAATCGGCAATTCATCGCCAATGGCAAGCGAACGGCCCTTGAACCCACCCAAGGCACCAATGGCATAGGTGGAGCGAGACCCTAAGGCCAGCGGCACATCAATGCCGCCAGAGATGGCGATGTAAATCCTCGCCCCTTTTTTGAGAAAATCAAATGATAGCAACTGCCCTGCCTTGACCTTGAAGGCCGTCCAGCCGGGCTTTTCCGCGCCATCCAGCTTGATGGGCATGTCGGCACCCGTCACGGCCACCATGGCATCGCGTGTAAATTCCAGCTTGGGACCGAGAAATACGGCTTCAAGCCCTGCGGCTCCTTCCGCATTGCCCACCAGCAGGTTGGCCGCTTTCAGCGCCAGCCGATCCATGGCCCCGCCCAGCGGAATACCCAGATGGAAATAACCGGGACGGCCCAGATCCTGAACCGATGTGGCAAGTCCGGGGTGGATAACCTTAATGCCCATGGAGCAGGCCCTCCAGCTTGGCGTTATAACCATCAATGTCGTTTTGGAATTCGCGCAGATCAAACGAGACCTCGCGGATTGGCGGGATAAACAACCCCTTATCGACCTCTTCCACCGCCTGATCATAGCCATCACGATCCACCGGCTTGAACTTCACAATGTCGCCGGGACGGAAGAACACCATGAAATCCTTGAGGTAGGAGGTGGTCTGCGTCGGATCATAAATCGGCATGGGGGTGATGCCGAACATCTGATAACCGCCCGCACCGCGCACCGAATAGATGCAGCCAAAGCAGCCACCATGGCCCACGGTTAGCCTCGGCGTATCAGTGCGGGGCCGCAAATATTTAGGCACTTCAATCTGCCGCTGCCGCTCAACCATTTGATACATGAACGGCAGGCCGGAGACAAAACCCACCATGGAGACAAACCATGGCGAGCCGGAATGGGCGGCAATGAAATCATCCACCGTGCTGTAGTCGTTGATGCGGGATGCATAGTCCAGATCGGTACCGCTGGGGTCTTGATGGCGCTCACGAAAGCGCATCAATGTCTCATGGGTCCACGGGTCGTTGTAGAAAACCGGAATTTCGACAATCCGCGTGGTGATCACCGGCTCGGCCTTGGATGCAGCCACCTCAATGGCTTGCACCTCTTTCAGAACATCATTCGGGTGAATCATATCCGGGTCAAACTTGATCTGGAACGAGGCATTGGCCGGGCAAATCTCGGTAACGCCCTTGATGCCCGCCTGCTTGATGCCATTGGTCATCGAGAGCGAATTGAAGAAAGCCTCCAGCGACATCTCTTCGCTGCATTCCACAAAGAGATGTTCATCTCCGCCAAATGTATAGCGCATGGGCATCAGGCACTCTCCTTCATTGAAGCAATTGCTTTTGGAAATGCCGTTTCGAGCCAAGGTTCGAGAAAACGGGTGTGAACATCCGCAGCCTTCACCGAGGCATCTTGAACAAGGGCCTGATGCAGCGGAATGGTGGTGGCAATGCCACCAATTTTCAGCCCGTCCAATGCATCCGCAAGCTTTACAAGGCAGGCCTCGCGGCTCTCTGCCCAGACAATCAGCTTGCCCAGCAGGGAGTCATAAAAGGGTGGAACCGTATAGCCCTCATAGAGCATGGTGTCGAAGCGGATGCCGTCGCCTTCGGGAATTGTCAGGCTGGTAATCAACCCCGGTCCCGGCAAGAAGCCACGCGACGGGTCTTCAGCATTGATGCGGCATTCGATGGCGTGGCCGCGAACGGTAACATCCTCTTGGGCAATGGAGAGGTTTGCACCACCCGCCACCCGGATCATTTCCTGCACCAGATCAATGCCAGTGATCATTTCTGTCACCGGATGTTCAACCTGAATGCGGGTGTTGACCTCGATAAAGTAAAATTCGCCGCTCTGCTCATCATAGAGATATTCCACCGTGCCTGCGCCGCGATAGTTCACGGATTTCGCCAATGCCACGGCGCTCTCGCACAGGCTTTTGCGCGCATCAGTTGGCAGGGTCACAGATGGCCCTTCCTCCCACACCTTTTGGCGGCGGCGTTGCAGCGAACATTCGCGCTCGAAACAATGGACGGCGTTGGTACCATCGCCCAAAATCTGCACTTCCACATGGCGGGCGCGGCTGATGACTTTTTCAATATACAGCCCACTATCACCAAAAGCCGCCAAGGCCTCCGTGGAGGCTTGCGGAAAATGCCGCTCAAACTCCTCCATGCTCTCGGCAATGCGAATACCCCGGCCACCACCACCTGCGGCGGCCTTGATCATCACCGGAAAGCCGATCTCGGCGACAACAGAGCGGGCGATATCAACATCATCCACCCGGCCATTGGAGCCGGGAACGGTTGGTACGCCCGCCTTTATCGCCACTTTGCGGGCCTCGACCTTATCGCCCAGCAGGCTGATGGCCGCATGATCCGGCCCAATGAAAATCAACCCGGCATCGGTGACAGCTTTCGCAAAACGGGCATTCTCTGAGAGAAAACCGTAACCGGGATGCACCGCATCAACACCGCTCTCCAGCGCCGCCTTCATCACCGCATCAATGTTGAGATAGGATTTTGCCGCCGATGGCGGGCCGATTTCCACCGACTGATCGGCCAGTTTCACCGCCAGCATATCGCGGTCGGCGCTAGAATGAACCTGCACAGTGCGAATACCCATGGCCTTGGCCGCGCGGATAATGCGAACTGCAATTTCACCCCGGTTGGCAATGAGGATGGATGAAATGCTCATTGCGTAACCTCAGCAATCACTTGCCCCGCCATGATCGGCTCGTTGTCTTCGGCGATAAAAACAATGTCCGTACCCGACGCATCGGCATAAACCTCGTGAAAGGTCTTCATCACCTCGATCAGCCCAATGACATCACCCTGCACCACCGCATCGCCATCGGCCTTGAAGGGGGCAGCATCGGGAGAGGATTTGCGATAAAACGTGCCTGGCAGGGGCGATTGGATTTCATGCTTGCTCATCGCGGTCTCCGGTTATCGTGTGGTGGCAGAAAGAGGTGAAATACGAATGCCTTGAGCCATCAGTGCTTCACGCATGGCGCGGACAATATCGAGCGCCCCCAGCGTGTCGGAATGAAAGCAGATGGATTCAAACGGGATATCAATGTCCTTGCCGGTGGCAGTCGTCACCGTGCCGTCAAGGCAAGCGCGGACCACTTTGCGGGCAATGGCGGCAGGATCGGGACGCCCGACATCGCGGGTAAACACAATAGAACCGCTATCGTCATAATCGCGATCGGCATAAAATTCGCGCGCCACGGGCTGACCGACTTCAATGGCTACTTTTTCAGTCACAGACCCCGCCATGCACAGCACATAGGCATTGGGAGCCACGGTGCGCATATAGTGCATGAACAGTTGCGCAAGTTCCGGGTTGACGGCCATTTCCATGTAAAGCGCCCCATGCGGTTTCACATGCTGAAGCTGCGCACCGTGGCGGCGGGCAAATTCGCGCAGCGCTCCCACCTGGTAAACCATATCATTGACCAGTTCACGCGCAGTGCCATTAATGCGTCGACGGCCAAATCCTTGCAGATCCTTGTAACCGGGGTGGGCACCAATGCTGACACCATGCTCAACCGCCATTTTGACGGTCTCATCCATCAGATTGGGGTCACCGGCATGAAAGCCCGCAGCAATATTGGCAGAGCTGATAAGCCCCATCAGGGCCAAATCATCGGAATCTCCAACCCTCCAGCGACCGAAGGCCTCTCCCATATCGCAATTGATATCAACCACGTCTCGCGCCACTGCTCTTCCTGTTCTGCCTGCATTTTTTGCAGATCAACCGAGTGCCTGTGTTTTCAGCAAAAAATGTAGAAAGAAAAAAAGCATTTGAAAAATACTATTTTCAAAACCTTGATATCTGAATTATAGATACTGATGGACATCGGAGCTTAAGGCAAAACCACTGTTTTTTTGCACATTACTAGATCAAACAGCACGTATTTCTTTCACATGATTACAATCTGGAACAACAAGAATTCTGTTTTTCAGATTTCTTTGATCTAAAAAACAGATAGAAAGACGAAGGCATGTCTCTGAGTTTGCGCCAGATCCGGTATTTTGTTGCAACCGCCGAGTCTGGGCAGGTGTCGCAGGCGGCAATGAATTTATCCATCTCCCAATCCGCCGTAACCACAGCCATCAAGGAGCTTGAAACGCTGGTGGGTGCCGCGCTTTTTGATCGCACGCCACATGGCATGGAACTCACCACACCCGGGCGCAGATTGCTTGCCCACGCCTATGACATTTTGCAAAAAATTGACGATGTCACCTCGCTCAACCTCGTCACAAGCGCGGTCAACGGCAAACTGACCCTGGCGGCGACCTATACCGTTATCGGTTATTTCCTGCCTTTGCACATGGAGCGGCTGAAGCGACAATTTCCCCATGTCGACATTCAACTTTTTGAGCTAAACCGCGAGAATGTTGAAGAAGGACTGCTGAGCAATCGCTATGATCTTGCGGTCATGCTCACTTCCAACATTCTCAATCCGGAACTGCAGACAGAAAAATTGTTAAGCTCGCAGAGACGGCTTTGGCTCCCGGCGCGGCATCCTCTCTTGGGTCGGCCATCCGTGGGATTGCAAGATGTGGCCGAGGAAGATTACATCATGCTCACCGTGGATGAGGCGTCTCATACCTCGTTGAAATACTGGAGCCAGACACAATTCACCCCCAAAGTGACCCTGCGGACATCGTCCGTTGAAGCCGTGCGGTCACTTGTTGCCAATGGTCAGGGCGTTGCCATTCTCTCCGACATGGTACATCGGCCCTGGTCGCTTGAAGGGCGCCGTATTGAAACGGTCAGCCTTCGCGATCCCATTCCATCCATGGATGTGGGATTGGCATGGCGCAGAAACGTGGACTTCAATCCAGCAATGGAGGCCGTGCGGACCTACTTTCATCACGCCTTCAACATTCCCGACTGATTGAGATTTCGCCACCCAAGACTGCCATTGACAGCTCTCAATCGGCGCATAATCCAACAGATTGCGACCCCACGGATCGTGATCAACGATCCGTGGGGCTCCGTGGTTTTCCCAGACCAAAAATCAAATTTCTCGATGTTATCCTTGGTGAAAATCGTCGGTTTTCCGAGCAGGATCTGACTGCCATTGACGATCTGCAGTTCTCCAAGTCTGCCCGCCTTGAAGGTCTTGTCACCGGGCTTCAAGGTTCCGTCTGCCGCTGCACGGATGGCGTAGGTGACGGTATAGCCGAGATCAACCGGGCTCCACAGCACTGCTGATTTGACGCCGGCCAGCGAAAGCCCGTTCTTAACCCCTTAAATGAGACCAGCCCGATCAAGGTGCCGATCACGCCGCCGCGTCCGCCAAAAATCGAGATTCCTCCCAGAACCACGACGGTAATCGCATCCAGTTCCAGCCCAGTGCCCATATCGGAGCGGGTGGTGGAAACGCGCGACACGAAAATCACCCCGGCAAGCGCTGCGGCAAAGCCAGAGGCCGTGTACACCGCTATTTTGGAGCGATCGATCGACCTGCCTGAAAACCGGGCCGCCACTTCGTTGGAGCCGATGGCATAGTCCGTTCGTCCAATGCGGGTGGTGCCAAGCAAAATGGCAGCAATCACGGCAACGAGGATGAGAAGCCAAAGCTGTGTTGGCACGCCGGCCAGATTGCCCTGACCAAGCACATAGAACCAATCCGGATAGCCGCGCACGGAGCGCGCCTGGCGAATGCCTTCCGCAAGTCCGCGATAGAGAGCAAGCGTGGCCAACATGGTTTCGTGGCGAAAAAGCCGGGACTTGATCATCACAGTCGCCTCTATGCGCTTTTACGGCGGCGGATCATGTCGCCCAATACGGTAACGAGAATCAAACCGCCGATCACGGCGCGCAGCCAATAGGCAGACACATTGGTGAAGATCAGCGCAGACCCGATGGTGGCAAACAGAATGGCGGCGAGCGTAGAGCCAACCACTGTGCCTCTGCCGCCCGGAATGGAGACACCGCCAATCACCGCCGCCGTGATCACCGTCAGCTCCAGGTTTGGCGGCACAGTGGACTGAATCACCTGCAACTGCGTGGCAAACAGAAGCGCAGCAATACCGGCAAACACCCCATGGATCATGAAGACAACGACAATGCGCCGCTCGATGGGAATACCGGTGGCGCGGACCGCTTCCGGGTTGCCGCCAACCACATAAAGCGAGCGCCCCAGCGGATAGGATCGCATCCACCAGGCCACCGGCACCCCGACGATCATGTTGACCAGCGCTCCAACCGCCAGCGGTGCGATCTATGCGACCCAGATCGGATAGCCCGCGACTGCCAGCTTGCCAGAAATGGTTCCCAGCACGCCAATCAACGCGCCGACCGAGACATCGATATGGCCGCTGATGATCACCATGGCCATACCAAGGGCTGCCACGGCAATATAGGCATTGCCCGAAAAAATCGTGTTGAGATTGGAGGTGCTGAGAAAGCGGGGATTATAGCCCCCCACCGCGACAAACAGCAGGATAAGGGCAGCAACAATCACGCATTCCTGCCCGTAATCGCGCACAATCGTGGCAAGCAGGCCCCGTTTTGCAAAAAGAAGAGGTGCCGTTTTGACGGCTGTGGTGCTTTCCAGAACGGCCATCATGCCAGCTCCTTGTTTTTGCGCACGCGGGTCATGCTGGCATCCACGGTTTCGGGCGTGGCGGCGGCGCGGTCAATCACACTGACCAACTCGCCATTGTTCATCACGAGTATCCGGTCGCTCATGCCAATCACTTCTGGCAACTCACTGGAAATCATCACAATGGCCAATCCCTTGCAGGCCAGTTCGCTGATCATAGCGTGGATTTCGGCCTTGGCTCCGACATCGACCCCGCGTGTCGGCTCATCCAGAATGAGAATGGCGGGGTTGGCTTCCAACCATTTGGCAATCACCACTTTTTGCTGATTGCCGCCAGAGAGATCGCCCACCGTCTGGTGAATGCCGCCTTTGGCCCGCACGCCCAAGCGCTTGACCGCCTCCACAGCACGGCGTGCTTCTCACCGCCCGTTGATGAAGGGGCCGGGTGACAGCTGATCAAGCGACGCCATGGATTTCACCAGGCCTTGCAGCGCCCGGTCTTCCGGCACATAGGCAATGCCCAGATCCCGCGCCTGACGGGGCGAGCGGATGGTGACGGGCTTGCCCCCGGCGCAGCGTGAAGGAAATGTTGCGCACCAGCGGACCGTAGCAGAGGTTTTCCACCTCCAGCACGGGGCTGTCCAACTCCGCCTCCATTTTGGGGAAAAGCTGATCAATAGAACCGCCCACATCCATCAGCCGCATCACGTCCTTTTCAGACAGCGATGCGGTTGGCTCATCCATGATCAAAATACGGGCCTTCTGGCCGAGGGCCTTGGCAATTTCCACCCGCTGGCGCTGGCCAACAGACAGGCTGGAGACCCGGCTATCGACGTCGAGATCATGGCAATCAAGGCTGTCGAGTAGATCTCGCACCTTGGAGCGCGTGGCGTGCCAGTCAATCCGGCCAAAGGCCTTGTGCGGATAATGACCAGGCGTTCTCTAATTTGAAGTGCAA
>DNPN01000219.1:0-4329 GCA_003501385.1 Rhizobium sp.
GGTCTTCCGCCATGCGTTTGGTCAGTACTGTTACCAGCGTGCGATAGCCCTTGAGGGTGGTATCCTTGATCTCGCCCAGCACGTCATCAACTTGCGTCTTGGCAGAGCGCACTTCAACCGGCGGATCAATCAGGCCCGTGGGGCGGATGACCTGTTCGGCAAACACGCCACCGGACTGTTCCATTTCCCAATTGCCCGGCGTGGCAGACACGGCAATGGTCGGCGGACGCATGGCGTCCCACTCTTCAAACCGCAGCGGTCTGTTGTCCATGCACGATGGCAGGCGGAAGCCATATTCGGCAAGCGTCGCTTTGCGCCGAAAGTCTCCGCGATACATGCCGCCGATCTGGCTGACGGAAACATGACTTTCGTCAATGAACAGCAGGGCATTGTCGGGGATATATTCAAACAAGGTTGGTGGCGGCTCACCCGGTGTACGGCCTGTGAGGTAACGCGAGTAGTTTTCAATGCCGGCGCAGGAGCCGGTGGCTTCCAGCATTTCAATGTCATAGCGGGTGCGCTGTTCCAACCGCTGCGCTTCCAGCAGGCGACCGCCTTTTTCCAGCTCGGCAAGGCGCTGTTTCAACTCTTCCTTGATGGCCTTGATGGCCCCATTCAGCGCTGGACGTGGCGTGACATAGTGCGAATTGGCGTAGACTTTGACCGATTTCATGTCGCCGGTTTTCTGGCCGGTCAGGGGGTCGAATTCAGTGATGGAATCGATTTCGTCGCCAAACAAGGAGATTCGCCAGGCTGCATCCTCCAAGTGGGCGGGGAAGAGTTCAATGGTGTCACCGCGCACGCGGAAAGACCCGCGCACAAAATTTATCTCCTGCCGCCGGTATTGCTGCGCCACGAGGTCGGCCAGCAATTGCCGCTGATCAATCCGATCACCCACCGACATTTCAAAGGTCATGGCGGTGTAGGTTTCCACCGAGCCGATACCATAGATGCATGAGACCGAGGCCACGATGATGCAATCATCCCGTTCCAGAATGGCTCGAGTGGCGGCGTGGCGCATGCGGTCGATTTGTTCGTTAATCGAGCTATCTTTCTCGATAAACGTATCCGAGCGCGGCACATAGGCCTCGGGCTGATAGTAATCGTAGTAGGAAACGAAATATTCCACCGCATTTTCCGGGAAAAATTTCTTGAACTCTGAATAGAGCTGCGCCGCCAGAGTCTTGTTGGGGGCCAAAATCACGGCTGGCCGCTGGGTGGCTTCAATCACTTTGGCCATGGTGAAGGTCTTGCCAGAGCCGGTAACACCCAGCAGCACCTGTGTGCGGTCGTTATTGTTGATGCCCTCAACCAGATCCTTGATGGCGGTTGGCTGATCCCCCGCAGGCTCGAAATCCGACGCCATGCGGATCGCAATGCCACCCTCGGATTTGGCTGGACGAGCAGGGCGGTGCGGTGTCCAGATCTTGCCATCCTTGAACAGCGGGTTCCCGCTTTCAATCAGGGCAGACAAAGCCTCAACGGTCGCGGTGACGGCCCCGGGCGCAAAGCTCCCGGCCTCTTCCAGCGATGTATCCATACCCGAAATGGCGTGCAGACCCGCAGCAGCGCGCGTGGCTGGATCAGATGACGCGCCGATCGATACGCCGCGCGCGGTTTTTGTGGCGGTCGCCGCTTTGGCCTTTGTTGATTTTTCCAGCGCAATTTTTTCGCTGTGGCGGCGTGCTTCGACTTCGATCTTCTTGCGATGCTTGCCTGCCTTGGAGGCAATTTCCCGCTGGGTTTCCACCCCGGAAAGCTCCGCTTCAGCTTCCAGCTGCCGAACCCAATCGGACACACTGCCGCTCAGCGCTGCCGTCATCGGAGCACCTTCAAAGCTTGCCTGTGGTGATTCTTCAAAGCCGGAATAAGGATGCTGAGCACCCTCGTCCGAGGTGGGGGCATCTTTGGATGCGGCGGATGAAGTGCGGGGTAACTTTGCCATAGGCAGAATATGGATAATCCTGACCGCAAATGGAAGTGCGTTACGGAAAAATTAGAACAAAAAAGCAACTTGATATTCAGGCCGTTTCGAGTTGGCGCGAGTCACCCAGGTCGCGTTTTGCATGCTGAACAAGCCATTCAAACAAAACGTTTTCTGGCATGGGGCGGGCAAAATAGAATCCCTGACCAACATCGCAACCAATGTCCTTGAGTGTTTTGACGTCGTCGGCGGTTTCAATACCTTCAACAACAACTTCAACATTCAGCGCACGCCCGAGCCCAACCATGGCACCAACCAGCGCCTGATTTGTGTTGGATTGGCTTATGTCGTCGACGATGCTGCGGTCGATTTTCAATCGATCAATTTTCAGGCTGATCAGGTAGGCGAGAGAGGAATATCCCTTGCCGAAATCGTCAACGGCGAGTCTGTACCCTCTGGACTCCATATGCCTGAGCTGATCGCCCGCAATTTCCGGGTCTATGATGGTTTCTTCGGTAATTTCGATTTCCATCTTGTCGCGTTGCACCCCATGGGTATTTGTGACGCCATCGAGCATTTCTGCAACATTATAGAGTGCGAATTCGCGGGGCGACACATTCAGCGCCACGACCGCATCCGAGAAGCCGTATTTTGGCAGTGTATTGAGCAACCTGCATACATCGCCGGCAATGGAGCGGGTCAGGATCTCACTGATATTCATGGTCTGCGCGGCGTTGATAATTTCCGGTGGTGAAACCGCCCCGAATGTTGGGTGAAACCAGCGGGCCAAGGCTTCAAAGCTCACCACCGTGCCGAGCTTGAGATCGACCTGCGGCTGGAACCATGTTGTGACTTTGTTGTCGAGAATGGCTTCTTTAAGGTCTTGCTCGATCCGTCGTTGGCGATCAATCGCCTGTTTGAGTTTGGGATCGAATTCAAGCCATTGCTTGCGCCCTGTCTGTTTCGCCTCTGATAGGGCAATGCTGGCAGAGGTAAATAGCTCGTCAGCAGTCGATGCGTCCTCTGGAAACATAGCAATTCCGGCACTGAGGCCGGGGATGATCATGGTACCGTTTATCAGGATCGGGGCGAGGTCGGCCTCGACGATGGTTTGCGCGAGGGATATGCTTTGCTGTTGAACGTCACCCGTTGTCATCAGCACGGCGAATTCGTCACCGCTTATACGTGCCGCGATCGCGTCCGGTCCGGCAGCGGTTTTGAGCTGCTGGCCAAGAATAGTTAAAAACTGATCTCCACCTTTGTGGCCAAAGGCGTCGTTGATACGTTTGAAGCGGTCAACATCGAAAAGCACGAGCGCAACTTTCCGTCCGGAAACAGTGGCCGCAGCAATTGCGCCCGCAATATTGCTCGAAAAATACGGACGATTGAACAGATTGGTAACGGGATCGCAATTGGCGAGAACTTCCAGTCGGATGTTGGTTTGGCGAATATCTTCATTGGCCACGATCAGCTTGCGCGTGGCGAGTTCACTGGTGAGTTTGGCGATCTCACCTTCCACAAATTTCTGCTCGGCTTTTATCATGAGATAGAGCAGGAATGCGGCCAACAAGACCAGGTCAAAGATCAAGGTGAGTGCAAAAATGCCCCCGTGTCGCAGAAAGCACCAGATGCAAGCGATCAGGATTGGAATGGAAAAGCTGAATGCGATCTGGCTCGTGAAAGACTGTCGCACCAGCGCGGTGCCCATCAATCCAACCAGAATAAGCATGATGGGTGCATCTTGCCCCAGCAGATCCATTTCGAAAAAGGCGACCGGTAAAAGCCCCCATACGAGCCCCTGCAAAAAGGCCATGGCTGACATTGCACCCAGAACTTTGCCGGGAGCGCTGGCAGCATATTGTTTTTTTTCCAGACGATGCGCCACCCAAAACCGAAAAAGAGTGGCAATGCTGAATGTCGCAACCCAGTACAGCAAGTGGTCAATATCGCGATGCAGTGGCATGATAAGCCCAAAAGCCGTTACTGCTGCAATAAAATTGGCCACCAGAATTGTTTTGGAATATTCGAGCGTAAATCTGGCCTGCGCCTGACGCACCACCTGCGGAAAAATCTCTTTTTGATCTAGTGGTGCGGAAAACAAAATAATCTCATTTTTCAATAAAAATTAACAGCAGCCGATTGGGCCAAATTTAAACTATCGTTACGCGGCTTCCCTTAACGGAAGTTCAATTCAATCTCTAAAGTTGTAATTATATCGTAAGCACTATTGCATCGCCAGATGGATTTTTAGATTTCAACACTTTTTAGGTGTTTCATAACGTTGTATGAGGGTGGAGACTTCTCTCAGATTTCGAAAAGTCTCCACCTTGCGTTTGTCAGGGAAAGGTGGAATCCCGTTCTCCCGAAAAGACAAACTCCACTACAGCGCCGTGCGCCATATATGG